>JAKFVZ010000459.1 GCA_021732965.1 Reyranella sp. | reverse complement strand
TTCCTACAGGGCCGCGATCCTGCCGCCCGCCTATGCGTCGCGCTGGGCGCCGTTCGTCGCCAGCCTGCGCACGACACGAGCCTCGCAAACGGCAGCGTCGGCCCGGCGCGCCGCCGCATCGACGCGAGAGCGCCGCTGGGCCTTGCCGGCGATGGCCACGCTGGCGGCGGCCTGTCTCGCGCTGTGGGCAGGGCCCGCTCTCCTCCTGCAACTGCGCGCCGACCATGTGACCGGCACGGCCGAGCTGCGCCAGATCGATATGCCCGACGGAAGCCGTGTGACATTGGGACCGGCCAGCGCCATCGCCGTCGTCGACGATGCGCGCGGTCGCGGTGTCCGCCTTCTCTCGGGCGAAGCGTTCTTCCAGGTGCGGCCCGATCCGGCGCGGCCGTTCCGCGTTGCCGCGCGCGATGTCGAGGCCACCGTGCTCGGCACCAGCTTCGATGTCCGGCTCGATCGCGACGACGTCACCGTCTCGGTCGAGGAGGGCATCGTTGCCGTCGCCGCGGCGGGCGAGCCTGCGAACGCCGCGGCCAGGCTGGTTGCCGGGCAATTCGTACGCGTCTATACCGATGGCATGACGCGCGGCAGCGATCCGCCCGAACTCCTGGCGGCGTGGCGGCGCGGCCAGCTCTACGCGCGGGAAACGCGCCTCGGCGATGCGATCGACCAGCTGCGCCGTTATTATGGCGGCACGATCGTGCTGAGCGACGGCGGGCTCGCCGATCGTCGCGTCACCGGTGCCTACAATCTCGCCGATCCCGAGGATGCCCTGCGCGGCATGGCGCGCGTTCATGGCGCCACGGTGCGCCGCATCACACCGTGGCTTCTGGTCGTCTCGGGTTCCTGAACGCGAACGACGGTCGAACGATTCTCTTAGAAAAGCCGGCGAGGTGGTCGTTGCCTCAGTGAAGGGATGAGGACGTGCCGCATTCGCATCGAGTCGATGTGTCGGTGCCACGTCGGAAGTCCCTGCTCTGTGGCGGAGACTTTGCTTCGATGGACATGCGTACGAGTTTTTCTGGCGCCAAGGCACTGTTGGGGTCATCGGCGATTACCCTGGTCCTGGCTGTGAACGCGCCGTCGGCGTTCTCGCAGTCGCCCGATGTCCAGACCGTGCAGGCGTCGGCGGCGCAGCGTGCATTCAACATCCCGCCGCAGTCGTTGGCCAGCGCCTTGCTGCTGTTCGGTCAGCAGTCGGGCCGCCAGATCTCCGCCGACAGCGCGCTGGTGCGCGGTCTCGCGACGCCAGGCGTCGCGGGTGCGATGAGCGTCGACGAGGCGCTGCGGCGCCTTCTCGCCGGCACCGGCCTCACCTACAGCGTGCTCGGCGGCACGACGATCGCTCTTCAACGTGTTGGACAGGCGCCGGCTGATCCGTCGGTCCTGCAGCTCGATCCGGTGCAGGTGCAGGGCGTCTTCCCGGTGCCGTCGCAGGCGATGATCGACAACATCCCGTCGCCTTATGCCGGCGGTCAGGTGGCGACCGGCGGGCAGCTCGGCCTGCTCGGCAACCGCGGCGTCATGGAAACGCCGTTCAACCAGACGAGCTACACCGCCCAGAAGGCTCAGGACCAGCAGGCGCAAACCATTCGCGACGTGCTGATCGACGATCCGTCGGTGCGAATCGTCCGGCCGACCGGAAACAACGGCGCGCAGAACATGATGATCCGCGGCTTCACCGTGGAGAGCATGGACATTGCCTATGGCGGGCTCTACGGCCTGCTGCCGACCTATTCGGTGGGCGTCGAACTTGCCGAACGCATCGAGGTGCTGAAGGGCCCGAGCGCGATGCTGAACGGCATGGCGCCCAGCGGCGCGATCGGCGGCACCATCAACGTGGTGCCCAAGCGCGCCCATGACGAGCCGATGAACCGGGTGACCGCCGCCTACAGCTCGGTCGCGCAGTTCGGCGGCGCCGTCGATATCGGCCGCCGCTTCGGCCCGGAAAAGGAAGTGGGCGTGCGCATCAACGGCGCCTATCGCGCCGGCCAGACGGCGGTGATGTGGAACGCCGAGGAGACGGGGCTGGGTTCGATCGGCCTCGACTATCGCGGCAACGGCTTCCGGCTCTCGCTCGATGGCGGCTACCAGTCCCAATACACCAGCGGCGGCGTCGGTTATGTCAGCGTGGCGGCGGGCGCGCGGGTGCCGGGCGTGCCGGACCTCAACAACAACTTCATCCTCCCCTGGAGCTTCACGACCGCCCAGGACCTCTTCGGTGCGCTGCGCGCCGAAGTCGATGTCTGGCCGGGCGTGACGCTCTACGGCGCCATCGGCGCCCACGATAATCGCTGGGCGTCGCTGTGGTCGGGCGATCCGATCGTCAACAACCTCAACGGCCCCGGCAGTGCCACGCAGACGCCGCTGTACAACACCTCCTACGAATCGAAGTGGACGAGCGAGATCGGCCTGCGCGGCGAGGCCCGCACCGGTCCGGTCGATCACACCTTCGCCGTGAGCGCGATGCGCTACCAGCAGGTGTTCGGCTTCGGCCGCGGCATCGGCACCGCCTACGCCTCGAACATCTACTCGCCGAACGTCATCGCGCGGCCCAACATCACGACAATGACGCCGCAGAAGTCGAGCGCGCTCCAGCTCACCAGCCTGGCCGTCGCCGACACGCTCTCGTTTGCCGAAAAGCGCGTTCAGCTTACGCTGGGCGCGCGCTACCAGCAGATCGCGAGTGAGAACTTCGACCTGGTTTCCGGCAACCGGACGTCGGGTTACACCCAGGACGCGATCAGCCCCTCGGTGGCGCTGGTCGTGCGGCCGTGGAAGGAAGTGTCGTTCTACGGCAACTTCATCCAGGGCCTGCAGCCCGGCACGGTCGTCGGACCGACCTTCGCCAATGCCGGCCAGATCTTCGCGCCCTACCAGTCGACGCAGTTCGAGGTCGGCACCAAGGTCGACTGGGGCAAGTTCACCACGACGCTCAGCGCCTTCCAGATCAGCCAGCCCAGTGCCGTCGCCAACGCCGCGACCAACACGCTCACGCAGAATGGCCTGCAGCGCAATCGCGGCCTAGAGATAAACATGTTCGGCACGCCGACCGAGGGCGTGCGGCTGCTGGGCGGCGCGATGTTCCAGGAGGCGATCCTGGTCAGCACGGCCAACGGCGTGAACGATGGCTGGCAGGCCGCCGGTGCGCCCAACGTGCAGGTCAATCTGGGGGCCGAATGGGACACGCCCTTCGCGCCGGGCCTGACGCTCGACGGCCGGGTCATCTACACCGGCACGCAGTTCGTCGGACTGACCACGCAGCGGCTCAGCATCCCGGACTGGGTGCGCTTCGACATCGGCGCTCGCTACCTGCTGGCCGACGCGAAGAGTCCGACCGGCAAGCCGGTGGCGCTGCGCTTCAACATCGAGAACGTGCTCGACACCAATTACTGGTCGATGGTGTCGTTCAACACGCGCCTTAACGTCGGCACCCCGCGCACGTTCCGCCTGGCCCTGACAGCGGACTTTTAGGCGCCGGCGCCGGTTGGCTGAGATGGGGACAGGCTTCCGCGCCTCAATGGACTGGCTGCATACCTGGGGCGGGGTCGTCCTGGGCGGGTTGCTGTTCGCAATCTTCTGGATGGGAACGCTTTCGGTGTTCGATCGCGAGATCGACCGCTGGATGGCGCCGATGACCCGGTTCGCGATGACGGACGCGGCCTTCTCCGTCGAGGCGCTGCGTCCGTCCTACGAGGCGGCGGTGGCCGCGAAGGCGTCGACCTGGTTCGCGATCCTGCCGACCGAGCGCGAACCGGCGGTTCAGGTCATCTCACGCGAGGGCTCGCGCTCCGTCCTGCGCCTGATCGATCCCGCGACCAGCGCCGCGCTGCCCGATCCGGGCACATGGGCGGGCACGCGCTTCCTCTATCCGTTCCACTACATGCTGCACATCAGGCTCGGCTACTGGATCGTGGGCGTCGCAGCCATGGCCATGCTGGCGCTCTGCGTCTCGGGCGTGGTGATTCATCGCAAAATCTTCGCCGACTTCTTCACCTTCCGGGCCGACCGGAAGCCGCGCCGGCTGGTGCTCGACCTGCACAACGTGACCGGCGTGCTGGGCCTGCCGTTCCATTTCGTGATCACTTTGTCGGGCTTGATCATCTTTTACGGGGTGTATTTTCCCGGCACGGCCGAATTCGCCTACAAGGATGCGCCACGGGCGTTCGCGCGCGAAGCGTATGGGCTCTATGAGAGGCCGAGGCTCGGCAAGCCCGGCGAGCTCGCCTCGCTCGACGCAATGGCGGCAGAGGTGCGGCGCCTGTGGGACGGAGAGACGCCAAGGTATCTGTTCATCCGCAATCCCGGCGACGCCGCTTCCGTCCTGCAGGTCGCGCGGGCTGGCGCCGATCGCGTTACCGGCAGCAACGACATCGCCTACTTCGACGCCGCCACCGGCACGCTGCTGCACCAGCGCGGCGAACCGAAGCCGGTGTTGGCGGCCCAGCGGTTCATCGCCGGACTGCACCTGATCCAGTTTCGCCACTGGACGCTGCGCTGGGTCTATTTCGGGTTGGGCCTCACAGGCTGCGTCGTGATCGCGACGGGTTATCTGTACTGGATGGAATCACGGAAGAAGAGAGACGAGCGGTTGAAGCCGCGCGGCGTGCGCCTCGTCGCGGGCCTGACCGTCGGCTCGGTCACCGGCATCGTCATCGCCACCTTGGCGTTCTTCGTCGCCAACCGGCTGCTGCCGCTCGGGACGGTCTTCCTGGGCGAGGATCGCGCGGCGCTGGAGATCTGGACCTTCTATCTCGTGTGGCTCGCGACCTTCGCCCATGCCTGGCTGCGGCCGGGGCGTGCATGGATCGAACAGTGCGGGGCCATCGCGGCCCTGGCGCTCGCGGCGGTGCTGCTCAACTGGCTGACCACCGGCGATCATATCGTCCGCAGTCTCGGCTCTCGCCATCTCTGGTCGATTGCCGGAATGGACCTGCTGCTCCTGGTCGGCGCGGCGACAGCGACGCTGGCAGCCATCAGGTTGGGTCACCGGCCGGCGCCATCGCTTGTCGGCGGGCGAAGACAGGTCTGAGCGGGCCCAGGCTGCGAAGCAATCGTCGCGCTATGCCCGGGCGGGCAGCGCGCCCTTCGAGGCGCGGATCTGGGCAACGGCCTGATCCCACGCGGCGAGGCGCTCGGGGCCGGCGGGATGGGTGTCGAGCAGGCCGGTGTCGCGGCGGCCGGTGGCGCGGGCGAGCGTGACCAGCATGCCGCGTGCCTTGTCGAGATCGACGTTGGAGCGATAGAGGATCACCGCGGCGAGATAGTCGGCCTCGCGCTCCTGCTCCTTGGAGAAGGAGATGCCGCCGATCGAGCGACCGACGGCGGCGCCGGTATCCGCCGCGGAGCGCGTCACCGTGCCGACATAGGGGCTGCGATACGAGGCGGCGGCGCCCACCGCGCCCAACAGAACGGCGCCGATCAGCGCGCCGGTCATCTGGTTGCGCTGGTTGTTGGCGACGTGGTTCGCCGCCTGATGGCCGATCTCGTGCGCGAACACCAGGCAGACCTCTTCTTCGTTGGCGGCATACTCGACGACGCCGCGGTTGATGAAGATCAAACCGTTTGGGCCGGCCCCGGCATTCATCGAGCGGTTCGCCGAAGCCCTGATGTTCCACTGGCACACGCCGACGTTCATCTCGGCGCACAACTGGTCGGCCGGCGGCCGGATGCGGGTGAGGGCAGAGCGCAGGATGTCGCCGGCTTCCTCGTCGGTCAGCACGCGGCGCGCCGGCGGCCCACCGGCGCCCTGTACCTCGCTCTGCGCCAGGCTGAGATTGTTGTCGCTGATCAGGGGCAACTGATGCACGGCCCCTGCGCAACCGCAAAGGGCGCAGGCGCCGCCCAGCGCGAAGAAAGATCGCCTCTTCATTGCTCCCCCGTGCTGCCCCTGGTTGCAGCGCCCCGTGGAACGCTACCCAGAGGTATCTCGGGGAGTCAACGATGGCCCGCGCAGGCCTGCTGTTTTGTATCAATCGTAACGCGGCGGCGCCGCGTGCGCCCCGGAAACGGCCGTCCGTGATATTCTGTCCACAGCGGTTGCGAGGGTTGCCGGTGACCAGGGACGACAGAAAGCTTGCCGAGCTCGAGAAGGGCCTCAATCAGCTTCGCGACGATCTCAACGATCTGTCGAAGGCGCTGAACGTCAATCCGCGGAACACCAGCCTCGTCATCCGGCGCGTCAACCTGATGGGCCGAATCGTGGCCACGCAGTCCAGCGTCGAACAGCTGCGCGGCACGTTGCGCCACGCCTGATCGCCAGGCGATTTCGATTCGACACCTTGCCGCAGCGGAGGTCTCGTCGTCGCACTTCACAGCCGCGATTCACCGGCTATAAGGTGCCGATGTCCGATATCGAAACCCTGCGTAAGTCGCTGGCCCATTCCACCGAAGGGCTCTCCTCCGAAGACAAGAAGAAGATGGCCGTTGCCGCCATCACCACGATTCTCGACGCGCTGGGGCGCGGCGTCGGCCCGTTCGGCGAATGGGAGCAGCGCTGCCTGGCGGCGTCGATCATCGCGCTGCGTGCGAGCAAGTACGACGATTCGCGCGCGCTGGCGCGGCGGGCGATCTGGCCCGAGGAAAACCGCCGCAATTCCGGCGTCGCGCGCCTGCTGCTGCGTCCCGGCATGCTGACGCTGGACGAACTTGCCCGCGAACTGAAGATTGCCCAGGCGATGCCGCCGCGGCGCTTGCAGGCCGCCGCCTAACAAACCCGATCCGACGTCCGGCGCATGCTCCTCCCTCGTCGGGGAGCAGAGCGCCGGCATTGGCGCGCCCGCGTAACCTGTATAGACGGGACGCGTCATGTCGATCGGCGATCCAGACCGCGCGGAGACGAAGACCGTTGCAACGGCTGCCGTGCCGCACGGGCGGTGGATGCTCGCGCGCTGGGCGATCGCCTCGTCGACGCTCGGCTTCCCGCAGGCAGCAGGGCCCGTCGCCTTCGCACTGGTGGCCGTGGCGCTCACGGGCGATGCGAGCGGCGGCGCGGCGATGATCCTCGCCATGACGCTGGCCCAGGTGGCCGGTGCCATTCCGCTCACGCGACTCGGGCGTGGCTTCGCGATGGCCACCTTCCTGCGGCTGCTGGTGGCCGTCCGCACCGTGGCGCTGGTGGCGATCGCCGTTGGTGCTGCATCGGGAATTTCGCTGGCGTGGCTGATCGCGCTCGCCGCCGCCGCGGGGCTGGTGAACGGCGCGGCCTACGGCTACCTGCGCGCGGTGCTGAACCGGCTCGCGCTGGCCTCGGGTCTGTCGCGCGCGCTGGGAATCGCCGCGACGCTGAACGAACTCACCTTCGTGGTCGCGCCGGTGATCGCCTCGGGCCTCGGCTCGATCTCGCCGGTGTTCGGCATCGTGGCGATGGCGGCCATCGGCGTGTTGCCGGCGCTGCTCGTGCCGGACCTCGGCCGGGCGGCCGCTCCGTCGGGCGAGGGGTCGTTCCGCGAGACGGGTTCGATCCTGCGACCCGC
>JAKFVZ010000621.1 GCA_021732965.1 Reyranella sp. | reverse complement strand
TGACCTGGTCGCCGTCACGACTGTTGAAGATGCGCGTGACCCGGTTGAGCGAGATCACTTGCCCGCTCCGCTACTTGGCGACCTTGCTCGTATCGATCGCGGTCTTGTAGTCGAAGTCGGACTTCAACTCGTTGGCGGTGGCGATGGTCTCCCACGAGAACTTGAGCCGCTCCGGGCTTTCCTTGCCCCACCCAAATTCCTTGCTGTGGTCGTTGAAGACGAACTTCATCACCGCCTTCACGCTGCCCATGCAGTCGTCGAGTTCGACCTCGGGGAAGCGCGCGACGTGCAGCTTGCAGGCTTCCTCGGGATTGGCCGCAGCCCATTCGAAAGCCTCCTTGCTGGCGGCCAGGAAGCGCTTCACCAGGTCGGGCTTGTCCTGGGCCATCTTGTCGGTGGTGATGAGCGTGGCGGCATAGATCTTGAAGCCGACCTCGACGAAGGGCAGAGGCAGGATCTCCTGGCCGGCCTTCACCGCCGCCTTGTTGATGTAATAATAATGGATCGAATAGAACGGCGCGGCGTCGATGTTCTTGGCGATGAGCTGCGCCGCCATGGCCGCGCCGTCCATGTTGGTCCAGATCAGCTTGTTGGGATCGGTCCCCGCCTTCTTGGCGACCTCCGGAAAGTAGAAGCGATGGCTGTTGCCCGGCGTGATGCCAATCTTCTTGCCTTCCAGTCCCTTGAAGTTGGTGATGCCCGAGCTCTTCAGCACGAACAGCGAATGGGGCGATTCATTGTAGAGCACGGCGATCGTCTTGATCGGCACGTTGGTTCGCGCCCGCGCCGTCATGACCGCGGCGATGTCGGCCACGCCGAAATCGGCCGCACCCGAGGCCACCTTGGTCACGGTGTCACCCGAGCCGTAACCGCGCGTGATGGTGATGTCGATGCCGTGCTTGGCGTAGATCCCCTTGCTCCAGGCACCGTAGTACATCGCGTGCTCGCCCGACGGGATCCAGTCGGTCTGAAACCGCACCTTGTCCTGGCCGAGGGCCGGCATCGCCGAGAGAAGCGTCAGCGCAAGAGCCGCCAGTCCGGTACGTCGGCGCAACGATGATGACTGCATGAGTGCCTCCCCAAGCCCCTTTGGAACCGTGGGAAGCGAAGCAATTTCGATGCCACGATCTCTGCCGTTACGCGACCCAACCCAGCGTCGCCGCGACCAGGACGGCGTAGCGCGCGGTCTTGCCGATGGCCACTAGCACGACAAAGAGCAGTAGCGGTGTGCGTAGAGCCCCCGCCACGACCGTCAGCGCATCGCCGCCAAATGGCAGCCAGGCGAACAGCAAAGACCACACGCCCCAGCGTGCGTACCAGCGCTCGACCCTTTCATAGTCGCGGGGCTTCACCGGAAACCAGCGCCGGCCGCGGAACCGCTCGACGAAGCGTCCGAGGATCCAGTTCACGATCGAGCCCAGCGTGTTGCCCACGCTGGCGGCCAGGAGGAATGTCGGCCAGTGCGACGGCTCCGCGACCAGCAGGCCGACCAGCACAAGTTCGGACTGAAAGGGAAAAATCGTGGCGGCGAGAAACGCGGCTGCGAAGAGATCGGCATGGCCGGCGACAAGCGGACTGAGGACGGATTCCATCAAGCGTTGTCCCCGGCCCATTCAGGCCACTTCGCGGCCGTATCAAGGCTCTTCTCGAAGTCTCTCTTTCGGCTTTTCGATGCAACACCTGAGATCGGGGCGGCGTTCATCCGGTGCAGCTCGATGAAAACCAATGGAGGATACTCATGAAGAAGTTCGTCACCCTCGCCGTGATCGCCAGCACCGCCATCGGCTCCGCCGCCTGGGCGCAGACCATGCAGCCCAGCACGCCGGCCGGCCGCGACATGAACTCGATGCCCGGCCAGACCAGCAACCCGAATACCAACCTTCCGGCCACTTCGTCGAATGCGACCGCTGCGGAGGCCGCCGCGAAGGCCCAAATCGAGGCCAAGGGCTACAACGGCATCAAGTCCCTGACCCGCGATACAACCGGCAACTGGACCGGCAAGGCCATGCGCAACAACGTTGAAGTGGCCGTCACGTTGGACACGAAGGGCAACATCCGCGAGCAGTAGGAGCCACACCCTACTTGCCTGCGGAACGGCGGAGCGCCCTACCCCTCGTGGGGCGCTCCGTTCGCATGTCCGAAACCAGGGAGGAGTTTGCGGGTGGCCCGAGGGGCCTGGCAGTCTAGGATGGGGACCGGTTGTTCCCGCCGTGAGGAAAGCTCCCATGCGCACTGTCAAGGATGTGACTTTCGACCTGCTTCGCAAACTCGGCGTCACGACGGTGGTCGGCAATCCGGGCTCCACGGAAGAGACGTTCCTCAAGAATTTCCCCGAGGACTTCGACTATGTGATGGCCCTCCAGGAAGCCAGCGTCGTCGGCATCGCCGATGGAATCGCGCAGGGTCTTCGGAAACCGGTCATCGTCAACGTCCATACCGGTGCCGGCATGGGCAACGCCCTGGGCTGCATCGTCACGGCGTATCAGAACAAGACGCCGCTCATCATCACCGCCGGCCAGCAGACCCGCGAGATGCTCCTGCTCGAGCCACTCCTGACCAACATCGATGCGACCAACCTGCCGCGACCGTGGGTGAAATGGGCCTACGAACCCGCGCGTGCCGAGGACATCCCCGCGGCCTTCATGCGCGCCTACGCCACGGCAATGCAGCAGCCGAGCGGCCCCGTATTCCTGTCCCTGCCGCTCGACGACTGGGACAAGCCGATGCCGGAGGTCGATGCCTTTCGCACCGTCGCCACACGTGTAGGCACCGATCCGGCTCGCGTGGCCGAATTCGCCGAGCGTATCAACGCCGCCGGGTCTCCCATCATCGTCTATGGGTCCGATCTGGCCCGAAGCCAGGCCTGGGACGAAGGCGTCCGCTTCGCCGAGACGCTGGGGGTGCCGGTGTGGACCGCCCCCTTCGCCGAGCGCACGCCCTTCCCCGAGACCCATCGTCTGCATGCCGGTGCTCTTCCATCCGCCATCGGTCCGCTGGGCAAGAAGTTCACCGGCCACGATCTCGTGATCGTCATCGGCGCACCCGTGTTCCGCTACTATCCCTATGTCGGCGGCGACTACGTGCCCAAGGGCACGCAGCTGCTGCAGGTCACGGACGACCCCAACATGTCGTCCAAGGCGCCGATCGGCGACAGTCTCGTATCCGACGCCAGGCTGTTCCTCGATGCGATCCAGCCCCTGGTGAAGAAGCGGACCCCGTCGGTATCGGTGCCGCTGCGGACCGCGCCGAAGACGCCCGACATGGACGCCCAGCCGCTGGCGGCCGACGCGATCATGGCTGCCGTGCGCGAGGCCTGCCCCGCCGACTTCGTGCTGGTCGAGGAAGCGCCCTCCGTCGTCGCCGACATGCAGGACCAGTTTCGCACCGACAAGCCCGACTGCTTCTACACATTCGCCTCGGGTGGCCTGGGCTGGGACATGCCGGCGGCCGTGGGCCTCGCGCTCGCGGAGCGCAGCAGCGGCCGCAACCGCCCCGTCATCGCCCTGATGGGCGACGGCTCCTTCCAGTATTCCGTGCAGGCGCTCTACACAGCCGTCCAACAGAAGGCGCACGTCGTCTTTGTGGTCCTCCAGAACCACGAATATGCGATCCTCAAATCCTTCGCCGAACTTGAGCAAACCCCCAACGTGCCGGGGCTCGACCTGCCGGGTATCGATCTTGAGGCACTGGCCAAGGGCTACGGTGCTCCGGCGAAACTGGCGAAGACCGGCGCGGAGGTGACGGCGGCCGTGGCCGAAGCGATCGCCCGCCCCGGCGCCAGCGTGGTGGTCGTGCCGCTCACGCGGAAGCGGCACTCCTTGCTGGGCTGAACCTAGTTTCCCAGACGTTCCGTCGCGCGCGACCGGCCGTAGGCGAAGTAGATCGCCAGACCGATCGCGATCCACACGATCAACCGTGCCCACGTCATCGGCGACAGGCCGATCATCAGGCCGAGGCAGGACAGGATGCCGAGGATCGGCACCCAGGGCATGCCGGGGACTCGAAATGGCCGATGCGCGTTCGGCTCCAGTTTACGCAGCCGGAGGACCGACGCACACACCATCACGAACGAGAAGAGCGTCCCCACGCCCACCAGTTCGCTCAGCGTCTCGATAGGCGCCGCGGCGGCGAATGCGGCGACGACGACCCCGATCAGGATCTGGCTCATCCACGGCGTACGCAGCTTCGGGTGTATCCGGCTGAAGACCGGCGGCATCAGACCGTCATGCGCCATCGCCGCGAAAATGCGGCACTGGCCATAGAGAAGCACGAGGATGGCGGTCGTGATGCCGATCAACGCGCCGAGCTGGATCGCCAGCGCGAGCCAGCCGATCCCCATTCGCTCGGCGGCGAGCCCGACCGGCGCAGCCACGTTCAGCTCGCGATAGGGAACGATTCCGACGAGCACGGCGGCCACGAGGATGTAGAGGATCGTCGACAGAGAAAGCGCGCCGATGATGCCGACCGGCATGTCCCGCTGCGGCCTCTTCGCCTCCTGGGCGCAGTTCGAGACGGCATCGAAGCCGATATAGGTGAAGAACACCACGGAGGCACCGTGCAGCACGCCGCTCCAGCCGAAGATGCCGAACGTGCCGTCGTTCGGCGGGACGAAGGGCTGCCAGTTGGCCGTCGAGACGTGGAAAATGCCGAAGCCGATGAATGCCAGGATGACGAGCAGCTTCAGGGCAACCATGAGATTGTTGATGCGTGCCGATTCGCGCGTGCCTCGCACCAGCAGCACGGTGAGCAGGACCACGATGGCCACGGCCGGCAGATTGGCGATCGCCGTCGCGCTGCTGCCGTCGGCAAGAGTGACGATCGTACCGGTCGAATGCGAAAGGCGCGGCGAGATGGCGATCCCCAGGAGGGCCAGCGTACCGTTGAAATAGCCCGACCAGCCGACCGCGACGGCCGCCGCCCCGATCGAATACTCCAGGACCAGATTCCAGCCGACCAGCCACGCGGCAAGCTGGCCGAGGCTGGTGTAGGTGTAGGTGTAGGTGCTGCCGGCGACGGGCATCATGGCCGCCAGTTCGGCGTAGCAGAGCCCCACGAAGGCGCAGGCGATCCCGGCCAGCACGAACGACAGGATCACGGCCGGCCCGGCGTAAAGGGCGGCGGCCGTCCCTGTCAGGACGAAGATGCCGGCACCGATGATGGCGCCGATTCCCATGAAAACGATGCTGACCGGCCCGAGTACCTTGGTCAGCGATTCTGCGTGCCCCGCCTGCTGCAGGATGTCGGACAGGCGCTTGCGCGCCCCGACGCTTTTCAAGGTCATGCGCTCTTTTCTCCCCGGCTCCCTCTTAGCAATAACGTGGCAGGCACCCCATATGAACCAGATGAGAATTGCGCTGCTGACCCTCGGAGCGGGATTGGCCCTCGTCGGCGGCGCCGGCCCGGCCTCCGCCCAGCTTGTGCCGGGATCGATCGGCAATGGCGGTCGCATGCCCGACACCATGTCTCCGGGCGCCTTGCCGCCACCGCCCGTCGCGCCGCCTGCCCCCGTCATGGCGCCGCCGTCGCCTCAACCCAACACCTACTCGCTGAACCGCGACCGGCTCGAGAATCAGGGCTATCGCGTGCAGCGTCTCCAGCAGGAGAATGATGGATCGTGGCGGGCCCGGGTCACGCGCGATCCCGTACCGACACGCCCCCAAGGCGTGCCCAAGAGGGTCACGATCCATCCCAACGGGCAGATCATCGAGGAATACTGAGGCCGACGCCGGTAGGACTCGGCTAGTTCCCCGTCTTGATGTTCGCTTCCTTGATCACTTTCGCCCACTTCGGGATGTCGGCGGCGATCGCGGCGCGGGTTTCCTCCGGCGTGCTGCCCACGAGGTCGAGGCCCATGGCGTTGAACTTCTTCACCATCTCCGGATCGGCCAGCACTTTCAGAGATTCGCCCCGCACCTTGTCGACGATCGGCCGGGGCAGCCCGGCCGGGCCCATCAGCGCGAACCACGAGGTTGCCTCGAAGCCCGGGAACCCCTGCTCCGCAAGGGTCGGCAGATCCGGCGCACCGGGCGACCGCTTCAGCGAGGTGACCGCAATTCCGCGTACGCGACCATCGCGGACCAGCGGCATCGCGGCGCCGGCATTCTGGATGCCGACCTGGACCACGCCGCTCATGAGATCGGCCATGTTGGCGCCGCGATAGGGAATGTGCTCCATCTTGATGCCAGCCAGGACGCAGAACAGTTCCCCCGCGATGTGCTGCGGCGTGCCGATGCCCGGCGTTCCATAGGAGAGCTTGCCCGGGTTGGCCTTGGCGTAGGCGATCAGCTCGGCAATCGACTTCACCGGCAGGTCGTTGTTCACCATGAACAGCGACGGCATCACCAGCGAGGTCGAAATCGGCGTCAGATCCTTCAGCGGGTCGAACGGCAGAGCCTGCATCGAGGGCAGGATGGTGATGGCCGCATTGCCCGACCACATGAGCGTGTAACCATCGGGCGGCGCCTTGGCGACGCGGTCGACACCGATGGCGCCGGAGTTGCCCGCGACATTCTCGACGATCACAGGTTGGCCCCAAGCCTCCGTGAATTTCTGAGCGAACATCCGGGCGGTGACGTCCGTCGAACTGCCGGCCGTGAAGCCGACGACGATCTTGACCGGCTTGTCCGGCCAGTTGGCTTGTGCGGCCGCCGACTGGGCGAAGGCCAGCGCGAGCAGACAGGTACTGGCCGCGCGAACGAGACTGAAAATCATTCTTCCTCCCAAGGGCGATATCTGCCGCCTCCAACCAGCGTATGAAGCCCGTACCGGAGAGGCAACCGCAGCTTTCAGGCGCGCCCGACCAGCGAACTTTGGACTATGCACAAGGAATTGAACGACCTGCCGCCGCCATAACCACTCGAATGGTGCGTGTAAGGCGGTGCTGCGATATGTTACCCATGCAATGGAGGTATTCGTGGCGCGCTCTCATCCAGTAGACACTCATGTCGGCAATCGACTTCGGCAGCGTCGGGCCCTTCTCGGGATGAGCCAGACCGATCTCGGCAATGCCGTAGGACTGACCTTCCAGCAGGTGCAGAAGTACGAGCGCGGCTTCAATCGCATAAGTTCCAGCCGTCTCTTCGAGTTTGCAAAAGTCCTCGATGTTCCGGTCGAACACTTCTTCGACGGAATGGGCGCGACGGCCCTGGCAACAAAGCGAAAGCCCGGACGCCCGCGGGCTGCGGAGAAGCCCGCTGACTCCGATCTCAACACCAAGCGCGAGACGCTCGAGCTGGTCCGCGCCTATTACAAGATCCGCAGCAAGAGCCTGCGGGAAAAGACGCGCGACCTGATCATCGCACTCGCCCGGGATTGAGCGGCGACGGAAACATCCGGCCTTTGGCGGCGTTGAAGAAGCCTTGCCGCCTCTTTCCGCTTCTGGCTGGAGACCCGATCATGACCCGCTCCCTCACCCTGGGCGCCGTGCTGCTGCCGATCGCCTCTGTCGTCGCCTGCAGCGACGGTCCCGCGCTCAAGGTGCCGCCACCCGACG
>JAKFVZ010000532.1 GCA_021732965.1 Reyranella sp. | reverse complement strand
AGGCCGCGCGGACGAGCTCGCGCAGCAGCGCGAACGCCCGTTTCTCGCTATCCGTGCCGGAGAGACGCCCGCCGCAGTCGCAGATGTCGTTGAAATCGCGCCACAGCGCCTCGTCGGCCGCGAGGCTGCCCATCAGTCCCGCGTCGAGACGCATGGCTTACCCTTTCAACTTGTCGTCGAGCATGTCTAGGAACGCCGACGCGAGCACCGAGGGCTCGCGGTCGCGGCGATGGAAGGCGCCGATTTCGTAGGTGACGGCCGGCTCGAACGGCCGCGCCACCAGCCCGAGATGCTCGAAGCCGCGCGCCGACAGCGGATCGACGATCGACCAGCCGGTGCCCGCCGCCACCAGACCGCAGAGCGTGGCGAAGAACTCCGCCTCGACCACGGCATTGAGGGACATGCCGGCCGCCGAGAAGACGCCGCGGATGCGATTGGGCACCTGGTGCGAGCGCGCCGGCATCACCATCGGATGCGGCGCGAGCAGTTGCGGCGTCAGCAGCTTAGAGGCGGCGAGCGGATGGCGCGGCGGCAGGATCGCGACGCAGCGCATCCCGTAGCGCCGGACCTCGACCTGGCTCTCGTCGATCGGCAGTTCGGCGATGCCGATGTCGAAGCCTTCGCTGGGCAGGAGCTGGCTCACGACATCGGAATGGCGCGAGATCAGCCGCACCGAGACGCCCGGCCGCTCGTCCAGGAACTTCGCCACGAGGTTGGGCAGCAGCGAGATCGCGGCCGACGGATGGCTGGCGATCACCAGCCGGCCCGACTGGCCTTCCCGGATCTGCGCCGTCGCGGCCTGCAGCCGGTCGACCTCGCCCAGCACGCGGCTTGCTTCGGCATAGAACAGCACGCCTTCGGCCGTCGGCTTCAGCCGACCGTTGGCCCGCTCGAACAACGGGAAGCCCACCGTCTCTTCAAGGCGGGCGATTTGGGTGCTGACCGCGGGCTGGGTCACGCCCATGGCGCCCGCGGCGGCGGTCATGGAGCGGTGATCGACCACCGCCCGGAAGGCTTCGAGGAGCTTGACGTCCATACCCTATAATCAATCTTTATTGGTTGGTTTGGTACTTTTCTCGGTCTCTACTAGCAAAACCCCTGCCGTTCCGGCAGTCTCCATAGGTGCGGCATAGGAATTGCTTATGGAGTGACATGAGCATCTCGAGCCCCCTCATCCTCGCGGACGGCGTCTCCAAGAAGTTCGGCGCCAACCAGGTGCTGACGCGCGTGACGCTGGAAGTCCTGGAACGCGACGTCGTCTGCGTCGTGGGCCCGTCGGGTTCGGGAAAGACCACGCTGCTGCGCTGCCTCGCACTCCTGGAAGAGCCGAGCGAGGGCCGCGTCGTGATGGAGGGCGTGCCCATTTCGACGCCGTCGCCGAGCAAGCAGGTGAAGGCGGCGGCCCGCGACGTGCGCTCCGAGATCGGCATGGTGTTCCAGCACTTCAATCTCTGGCCGCACATGTCGGTGCTGCAGAACCTGATCGAAGCGCCGATGCGCGTGAAGAAGATGCCCAGGGATCAGGCAGTCGCCATCGCGGAGGGACTGCTGAACAAGGTCGACCTGTCCGACAAACGCGATGCCTATCCCGCGCGACTGTCCGGTGGACAGCAGCAACGCGTGGCGATTGCCCGGGCTCTGGCCATGAATCCGAAGGTCCTGCTTTTCGACGAGGCAACCAGCGCCCTCGATCCCGAGCTGCGCCGCGAGGTGCTGGCCGTCATGCGCCAGCTCGCGCGCGAGGGCATGACCATGCTGGTCGTCACCCACGAGATGGGTTTCGCGCGCCATGTCGGCACGCGCACCGTGTTCATGGATCGAGGCGAGATCGTCGAGGCGGCGCCGGGGTCTGCGTTCTTCGATGCGCCGCAGACGGAGCGCGCCAGGCGCTTCCTGCAGCAGTTCGAGGATGAGTAACGGGGAAGATCAAACAAGGAGGCTTGTCATGGGTGTAGCAAGGATTTTGGGAGCGCTCGCGCTGGCGGGCACGGTTGGCGCATTTTCGATCACCGGCGCGGAAGCCCAGCAGACGCAGTCGCGTCTGTACGAGGTCACCAAGAGCAAGAAGCTCCGGGTCTGCCAGTTCCCGCTCTACTATTCGATCTCGTTCCGCAATTCCAAGACCGGCGAGATCGAGGGCATCGACGCCGACCTCGCGAAGGAATTCGCCAAGGAACTCGACGCCAAGCTGGAGATCGTCGAATCGAGCTTCGGCTCGTTCATCGCCGACCTGCAGGCCGGCAAGTGCGAGATCGGCATGTTCGGCGTCGGCGCCACGATGAAGCGCGGCCAGGCTGTCGAATTCTCCAAGCCTTACCTGCTGACCAACCTCTACGCGGTCACGCGCAAGGACAGCAAGATCAAGAAGTGGGAAGACATCGACCAGAAAGGCGTCAAGGCTGCCGTCTCTCTGGGCAGCTACATGGAGCCTTTCATGAAGGGCTACGTGAAGAACGCCGAGGTCGTCTCGGTGGCGCCGCCCAACACGCGCGAGGCCGAGCTGGTCGCGCAGCGCGTCGATGTCATCATCACCGACTTCCCGACCGCCATCAAAGTGACCGACGAATTCGACTGGGCGACCTACATCCTGCCCAACGAGAAGCTCGCCATCACGCCCTACGCCTATGTCGTGCCGCAGGGCGACCAGATCTGGCTCAACTACGTCAACCTGTTCGTCGACACGATCAAGCTCGACGGACGGCTGCTGAAGTACGCCAAGAAGCACAAGCTCGACCCGATCGTCGCTCCCTAGGCGTCGCGCCGTAGCTCTTCGGAGCGCGCCACTCCAGTGGCGCTCATCATCAGGGAGAGCGCCACTGGAGTGGCGCGCTCCACCGAGGCTTGAATGTTCAAGTATCAATTCCGCTGGGACACGGTCTGGGGAAGCTTCGACTTCCTGATGGGCGGCCTGCAGATGACGCTGATCATCTCGGCCATAACCCTTGTTCTGGCGATGCTGGGCGGGCTGATCATCGCCCTGCTCGACATGTCGCGGTTCCGCATTCTGCGCTGGATCGGCATCTCGATCGGCGAGGTGGTGCGCAACACGCCGATCCTGGTCCAGCTCCTGTGGGTCTACTACGTGCTGCCGATCGTGTTCGGCGTGCGCATCGAGGCGCTGGTCGCGCTGATCATCGGCCTCGCCCTCTACCAGGCATCCTTCATCTCCGAGGTCTACCGCTCGGGCATCCAGAGCGTGCCCAAGGGCCATCGCGAAGCGGCCCAGGTGCTGGGCCTGACTCCGTTCCAGTCGTTCAACCGCATCGTGCTGCCGCAGGCGATCCGCATGACCCTGCCGCCGCTCGCCTCGAACTTCGTGCAGCTCATCAAGTTCTCCTCGCTGGGCGCGGTCATCTCGGTAAGCGAGATCACAAGGCGTGGCATGGAGCTTTCGGCGACCAACTTCCGGCCGCTCGAGACCTTCACCTTCATTGCCGTGGTCTACTTCTTCATCTGCTGGCCGCTCGCCATGGCCATCCGCTTCTGGGAACGCAGGCTGCAGGCTCGCTGATGTCGTCGAAAATCCGCACCGACTTGGCGCACCGTGTCGACGGCTCGCTCGACCGTCTCATCGAGGTGACTCAACGGCTGGTCGCCATCGCCTCGCCCAACCCACCGAGCGACACGTTCGAGGTGGCGCAGGCGGCCGAGGCGCTGTTGCGCGAGATCCCGGGCATCGAGATCGAGCGGGTCGAGCCCGAGCCGCGCGTCGTCTCGCTGATCGGCCGCATCCGCGGTCGCGCGCCCGGCCGCCGCCTGATCTTCAACGGCCATCTCGACACCTTCCCCCTGCTGGAGAACCTGCCCTGGACCGTGTCGCCACTGGGCGGCGTGCTGAAGGACGGCAAGCTTTACGGCCGCGGCGTCTGCGACATGAAGGGTGGTATTGCCTGCTCGCTGCTGGCCGCCGCTTTGCTGGCCGAGAACCGCGACGCCTGGAACGGCTATATCGTGCTGACCCTGGCCGGCGACGAGGAAAACATGGGCTCGCTGGGCTCGGGCTATCTCCTCAAGCACTTCCCGCACGCCGCCGGCGACGCCAACATCTGCGGCGACGTCGGCTCCCCCAGGGTCGTGCGTTTCGGCGAGAAGGGCCTGATGTGGGTCGAGGTCGAGGCCACCGGATCGCCGGCTCATGGCGCGCACGTCCATAAGGGCGCCAACGCCATCGACCGGCTACGCGCCGCACTCGACTGCCTCAAGCAACTCGAGGACGTGCCCTTCCAGTCGCCTCCGGTGGTCACCAATGCGATCGGCAAGGCCAAGCCGATTTCGGAGCCCCTGTCGGGCGCGGGCGAGGCCGACACGCTCTCGCGCGTCACGGTGAACATCGGCACCATCGAGGGAGGCACCTCGCCCAACCTCGTGCCGACGCATGCCATAGCCCGTGCCGACATCCGCCTGCCCGTGGGCATCACGACCGATATGCTCGCCGCCAAGCTCGACGAATGGCTGGCGCCGCTGGAAGGCGTGAGCTGGAAGGCGATCCGGCGCTTCGAGCCCTCCTTCACCGATCCCGGCCACGAGATCGTAACGCGCACTGCCTCGGTCGCCGCCGAAGTGCTGGGCGAGACGCCGGCCGTCAACATGAGAGTCGGCGGCTCGGACTCACGCTGGTATCGCATGTTCGATGTACCGACCGTCGTGCTGGGCCTCACGCCCTTCAACATGGGCGGCGCCGACGAGCATGTCCTGGTCGACGAACTGCTGGCGGTCGCGAAGATCCACACGCTGGTGGCCTACGACTTCCTCTCCACGGAGCCCTGACATGGACCGTCTGTCCGACGACGAGCTGTTCACCCTGCCCATGACCTTCATGGGCGTGCCCTATGGCCGTCCAGGCCCGGCGAACAAGGCGGCAATCCTCGGCATCCCGTTCGACTGCGGCACCAACATGCGCATCGGCGCGCGGGGCGGCCCCGATTCGGTGCGCCAACAGTCGCAGCTCATGCGGCGCTTCAACCCGACCAACGCCGACTTCGATCCCGCGACGGCACTGGGCCTGGTGGATTGCGGCAACGTCAAGCTCACGCCCTCAAAGATCGTCGATGCCTTCGAGCGTATCGAACAGGCCGCCGACCGGATCGTCGAGGCGGGCGCCGTACCCATCACCATCGGCGGCGACGGTTCGGTCACAGTCCCCGTCGCGCGCGCGGTCGGCAAGAAGTATCCGAAGATGGCGGCGCTCCACATCGACTCGCACACCGATTCCTACCCTTACGGCTCGGACGAGAAGTACAACTCCGCCACCCAGTTCACGCATGTCGCCGAGGAAGGCCTCGTCGATCCGGAATTCTCCTGGCACGTCGGCATCCGCAGCACGACCTACGCGCAGGGCGTCGTGCCGCGCGCCATGAGCCTCGGCTACAAGGTCGTGTCGATCGACGAGTTGATCCGCGGCGGCTTCGCCCAGCGCATGGCCGAGTTCCGCGACAAGGTCGGCAAGCGACCGGTCTATCTCTGCTTCGACATGGACGTGTTCGACCCGTCCTGTGCCCCGGGCGTCTGCACCCCCTCCTGGGGCGGCCTCAGCGCGCGCGAAGGCATCGACCTGCTGCGCTGCCTCACCGACCTCAACATCGTGGCCGTCGACGTGAACACGGTGAGCCCGCCGCAGGACGTGAATGGCATGGCCGCCCATCTCTGCTCGCACGTGATCTACGAAACGCTGGTCCTGCTGTGCCGGCAGATGGGCTTGGCAGACGCGCAATAGCTGTGGATTCTGCAGGAACTACAGTTTGCCGTTCTTGTCATCCTGAGCGAAGCGAAGGATCTCACGCCGGCTACGCAGTCGTTTGGTCGTTCCGCTAGGTCCTTCGCTTCGCTCAGGACGACAACAAAAGCTTATCCAAGGGTCCGTCGCTTCCCGCGTTAGCGCAGGTACTTCGCGAAGAACGCCTTCGTCCGTGCCTCGGCATCCGGCGCGGCCGACGGGTCGTAGGCGAGGTGGTGCTGCTTGCCCGGCGCGCCGGGCACGTTGCGGTCGGCGACCTTCGAGTCGAAGCTGTGATAGGCGTTGGGGTAGTAGATCGCTTCTACGATCCCGGCGCGCGACAGGCTCGACACCAGCGTCCGGCAGCGATCGGCCGGTGTCCAGTCGTCCTTGTCGCCGGCCAGCAGCAGCACCGGCACGTCGACCCCATCGTCGAACCGCGCATAGCAGCCGGGATAGTAGGCGACCCCGGCCGCCAGGCCGCGCTGCGCCAGCCCGAAACTCTTCTGCGTCGAGCGCAGCACCGTCGAGCCGCCATGGCTGTGGCCGATGATGCCGACCTTGCCTTTCAACACGTCGGGCCGCGTCGCGAGATAGTCGAGGGCCCCGGCGATGTCGGCCACGCGCATGTTGGGTGTCACCACGCCGGGCGTCGTGCATACCGCCTTGGTGCCGCGCGGGCCGAAGGAGTCCGGCGCCAGCACAAGATAGCCCCAGCCCACCAGCAGCCTGCCCCAGACGTCGGTGTGGGCGTTCGTGCCGGCGCAGCTATGGGCCAGGATGATCGCGGGGAACGGTCCATTGCCCGAGGGCTTGTAGATCCACCCCTTCACCTCGGGCCCCGCCTGGCTGCTGCCGACGGTGACGCTGGGAAAGTTCACCGACTGCGCCCAGGCGGGCTCGCCGATTGCCGCGATCAGGATACAAAGGGCGATCGCTCTCAATAGGCCTGCCATGGCCCACTCCTCACTCCGGCTGGATGCCCGCCTCCTTGGCAACTTCGCTCCATGTCACCAGCTCCTTCTTGATGCGCTGGGCGAAGGCGTCGGGCGTCTCGCCGCCGGGCAGGCTCGACAGGTCGCGGATCTTGGCCTGCATCTCGGGCTCGGCCAGAACCGCAACCACGTCGTCGCGCATCCGGTTGGCGAGCGCGGGCGGCATCTTTCCCGGGCCGAACAACGCAAACCAGGCGAGCGTGTCGACACCCGGCACACCGGCCTCGGCCATGGTCGGAATGTCCTCGAGACCCGGCAGCCGCTTGTCGCTGCTCACCGCGAGCATGCGCAAGGTGCCGGCGCGATGATGCGCCATCACCGTGAGCGGGCTGGTGAACCCGACCGGGATATGGCCGCCGGCCAGCTCCTGCATCATAGGGGCCGCGCCCTTGTAGGCCACGTTCTCGATCTTCAGCCCGCTCTTCACCGGGAACAGCTCGCCCACCATGCGGGTCGTATTCTCGGTGCTGCCGAACTGGAACTTGCCCGGATTGGCCCGCGCCGCGGTCATGAACTTTTCCATCGTGTCCATGCCGGCCTTGGGCGAGCCGACCAGCGCGATCGCGCCCTGGACCAGCGGCGTGACCGGCGTGAAGTCGCGTTCGGTGTCGTAGGGCAGCACCTTCGTGGTGAAGGGATTGATCGTGTGGGCGCTGGTCGTGACCAGCAGCGTGTAGCCGTCGGGGGGAGCCTTGGCGACGATCTCGCTGCCCAGAATGCCGCTCGCCCCGCCTTTGTTGTCAATGATGACGGTCTGCTTCCAGCGGTCCGCCAGGCGCGGGACCACC
>JAKFVZ010000403.1 GCA_021732965.1 Reyranella sp. | reverse complement strand
CGCTGAACAGGCCGAACACGTCCTCCGACACCAGGATCTGCCCGTCGCAGGCGGGCGAGGCGCCGATGCCGATGGTCGGGATGGAGATCGACCTGGTGATGGCGGCGGCCACCGGCTCCAGCGTGCCCTCCAGCACGACCGCGAACGCGCCCGCCTCGGCCATTGCCTCGGCGTCGCGCGTCACCTGTTTGGCCTCCTCGTCGGAGCGGCCGGTCGCCTTGAAGCCGCCGGCCACGTTCACCGCCTGCGGCATCAGCCCGACATGGGCGCAGACCGGGATGCCGCGCTGCACGAGGTAGCGCACCGTCTCGGCCATGACCTCGCCGCCTTCGAGCTTCACGCCGCTGGCGCCGGTCTCGGACATGATCCGCGCTGCGCTGTGGAACGCCTGCTCCGGACTGGCCTGGTAGCTGCCGAACGGCAGGTCGACGATCACGCAGGCATGGGACGCGCCGCGCATCACCGCCGAACCGTGCGCGATCATCATGTCGAGCGTGACGGGCAGGGTGCTGTCGAAGCCATAGACGACCATGCCCAGCGAATCGCCGACCAGCAGCAGGTCGACATGCGGGTCGAGCCAGCGTGCCATCTGCGTCGTGTAGGCGGTCAGGCATACGATGGGCTCGGCCCCCTTGCGGGCGCGGATCTGCGGCGTGCTCACTCTCCTGGCTGAAGTGACGGCGCTCATGATCTCAAACCTTTCGACAACGACTAGTGCATGACGGCGCGAGGCAGCCGCATCCCGATCGACAGACCGCCACCGGGGCGATTGGCGGCGACGACCTGGCCGCCCAACGCCTCGACGTTGCGCCGAACGATCCAGAGCCCGAGGCCCGAATGCTCGACGGCACGGTCGCTGCCTATGCCATCCTCGGGGCGCAAAGAGAAGTATCGTTGGAAGACACTGTCGAGTTTCTCCGGGTCGATTCCGGGTCCCTCGTCGTCGACGGTGAGGACGACGCTGTCGGGCGAGACGCGCAGCGAAACGGCGATGGTCGTGCCGGGGGACGAGAAGCTGATGGCATTCTCCAGCACGTTCTGCAGGACGATCTCCATCATGCCCGTCGCGGTGCGCACGACAGCGCCGCGGTCGAGCCTGACCGTGAGTCCGATGTCGCGCGCGGCGAGAATCTCGCGGAAATGCCGGGCCGCATCCTCGACCAGTGGCGCCAGGTCGGTCGGCACGCGCGGCGCGTCGATCAGGTCGGCGGTTCCCATGTCGTGACGCTGTGCGGCATTCACCAGGCCGAGCAGGCGGGCGAGCGAGGACTCGATGATCTCGAGCGCCCGCCGCGCCCGCTGGTCCTGCTCCGGCACGGCGCGCTTCACCGGACGCAGCGCCGACTGCACGGCGGCCAGCGGCGTCTTGAAGGAGTGCGCATTGTCCTCGGCCGACTGGCGGATCTCGCGCGACACGCGGCGCAATTCGTGGACCAGCCGGTCGAAGTCGCGGGCCACGCCCGACAGTTCGGGCACGGTGTTGCGCTGGACGAAGGTCGCATCGACGGCACGGCCCAGCGCGATCTCGTCGGCCACGTTACGGAAACGGCGCAGGCTGAGGCGGATGCCGAGCGCCACCAGCACGGCGAGCAGCGCGCCGCCGAGATAGATCGCGGCGGCGATGCGGACCTCGCGCGTCTGCCAGTAGGGCCGGCCGATCGAGGTGTCGAGGAATTCGGAGGCAACGTGCGTGGTCGTCAGTATCCAGCAGTTGCCGCGGGCGCGGATCGGGATGATCGAGGTCAGCAACTCGACCGTGCCGTCGGCACGGCTGTAGCGCATCTCGTCGGAGGCGTTCCAGGTGCAGGCCTCCGACAGGCGCTGCAGGATGCCGCGCTGGCCCAATTCGTCGAGTTCGGCGGTCACCGCTTCCGGCCCCAGCGGCGGCGCCGAGGCCACGAGATAGAACCGGCTCGCCGTCCGGGCGTCGGGCGGCTGGTACATCAGCTTCAGCACCGTGCCGCTGCTCGCATACTTCGCGAGCTCGCGGTTGAGATTCATGGGCTCCGACGGGTAGGTGTCGCGCAGCACCGGCGCCAGCGCCTCGGCGATCAGCGTGCTGCGGTCCTGGATGGCACGCGTCACCAGGATCTGCATCTGGCTGTCGGCGCTCTCGAACTGCCCGTAGAGCACGATCGGCAGCGCCACGAACAATCCGATCAGCGCCACCAGCTTCAGCGTGAGCGAGGCGGCGAGGCGGCGCAGCACCGGAGCGCTATTCCTTGCCCCAGCGGTAGCCGAAAGACTGGTAGTTCTCGATCTCGCTGAACTCGGGATCGATGGCGCGGAACTTGTTGCGGATGCGCTTGATGCAGGAGCGGACGTTGGTGCGGTAGCCATTCTCGCCGCTCCCCGCGATGAAGCCGACATAGTGCATGCAGTCGTAGACCGAACGATAGCTCACGTAGCTGCCGATGTTGGAGGCGAGCGCATGGACGATCTTGAATTCGGTGACGGTGAGGTTGAGGTCGGTCTCGTCCCAGAACGCCCGGCTGACCGCGGGCTTCAACAGCAGTCGGCCGCAATGGAAATTGCCGTCGCCGTCGGCCGACATCGGCTTGTCGGCGCGGTCGACGATCAGCCGCAAGCGGCGGGCGAGGATCGGCACGCCGCGCGACTTGTCGACGAAATC
Source organism: Reyranella sp. (assembly GCA_021732965.1). Classification (GTDB taxonomy): domain Bacteria; phylum Pseudomonadota; class Alphaproteobacteria; order Reyranellales; family Reyranellaceae; genus Reyranella. Next base: position 4,871 of record JAKFVZ010000403.1, on the reverse strand, counting down.
GATGGCGCCACGGTCGAGCGCGAGCTGCTCGTAGTTGGGTTCGCTGTGTCCGGTGAGGAACACCACCGGCAGGTTGATGCCGGCGCGCTGCAGCCTGGGCAGCAGATCGATGCCCGACACCCGCGGCAGACTCCAGTCGAGCACGATGATCTCGATGTCGCCGGCCGTCTCCAGGAACTCGACCAGGCCGGTGCCGTCGCGGAATGCTGCGACGTCGAAGCCGTGGTCGCCCAGTTCGCCGCTCGCGGCCTCGCGGAAATCGTCATCGTCCTCCACGAAGGCGATGCGTACCCGCCGGCCGGTTTCGACCTCAGCGTCCGGCGGGAAGCCTGGATTGGAGCTGGGCCAGGCAGAGCCGTCGTCCTTCGTCTGTGTCGTCATCGCTCTTCACCTTGTACGCGAGGGTTCCGTACTGCTTGGTTTCGACATCCGGATAGAGCTGGATGTCGAGGGTGCATTTGCCGTTGCGGTAGTGCCACTGCTTGCCGGGAGGGCGATTCTCCTCACGGGTGGGCGGCCCCAGCATCGCCCGAAGCTCGGACTCGCGATAGCCGGTGAGCACCGGTGCCGTTGCCGGCGCAGGCGCAGGAGACGGTGCCGAAGGCTCGACCGCCGCGGCGACCGGCGTGGCCGCGGGCCTTGCCGGTCGCGTGGCGGTTTGGGGGGGCGGTGCCCTGCGCGCCGCAGGTGCGGGCGGCGGTGGCGACGCGCCAAAGCTTGCGAGATCGCTTCGCGCGGCATTCCACACCTCGCAGCCGGAGAGAAGCAATACGCTCAATCCCACGCCCAGGGTCCTTATCGCCAAAGGTCCAATCGTCATTCGCATCCGCGAAAAGCCTGGCGACAGGCCTAGATTGGCCGTGTGGCAGGTTTGGGGCACGGAGTCGTGCCCGGATGGCGCGTCTCCGGGATTGCGGCGGGTCGTCACGTCGGGCAAGCCCGGTTTCCGCGCGAACAACGGCCGTCGTATTGAGGATTCCATGGATATCAGCAAGGACATGACCACCGCCCCCGGCACGATTCGTCGCGTCGATTATACGCCGCCACCGTTCCTGATCGAGACCGTGGATCTCGATGTTGCGCTTTCGCCTGAAGCGGCCAACGTCGTGTCGCGTCTTGCGGTGAGGCGCAATCCCGGGGCCGCGTCGAAGCCCGCCGATCTGGTGCTCGACGGCAAGAAGATGGACCTCGTGTCGGTCCGCCTCGATGGCCGGCCGGTCGATCGTCAGGTGACGGCCGAGACGCTGACGATCCGCGGCGTGCCCGACAGCTTCACCCTGGAGATCGCGACGCGCTCGCGGCCGCAGGACAATACCGAACTGACCGGCCTCTACAAATCGCGCGATCTTTTCTGCACGCAGTGCGAGGCCGAGGGCTTCCGCCGCATCACCTACTTCCTCGACCGTCCCGACGTGATGGCGCGCTACACGACCCGCATCGTGGCCGACAAGTCACTGACGCCGGTGCTGTTGTCCAACGGCAATCTGATCGACAGCGGTCCCCTGGACGGCGGCCGGCACTTCGCGACCTGGGAAGATCCGTTTCCCAAGCCGTCCTATCTCTTCGCGCTGGTCGCCGGTCCGCTCGACTGCCTTGAAGACCGGTTCACCACCCGCTCCGGGCGCGAGGTGGCGCTGCGCATCTACGTCCGTCCCGGCGACGTGCCGCGCTGCGAGCACGCGATGGAATCGCTCAAGAAGTCGATGAAGTGGGACGAGGACGTGTACGGACTCGAATACGACCTCGACACGTTCATGATCGTTGCCATCGACGACTTCAACATGGGTGCGATGGAGAACAAGGGGCTGAACGTCTTCAATTCGAAGCTCGTGCTGGCCAATCCGGAAACGGCGACCGATCTTGACTATCATTCGATCGAGGCCGTCATCGGTCACGAGTACTTCCACAACTGGACGGGCAACCGCGTCACCTGCCGCGACTGGTTCCAGCTTTCCCTCAAGGAAGGACTGACCGTCCTGCGCGACCAGCAATTCTCCGCCGACATGGGCTCGGCGGCCGATGCGCGCATCGACGACGTGCGTCGCCTGCGCGCGGCGCAGTTCCCGGAGGATGCCGGGCCGATGGCTCATCCGGTGCGACCGGACTCCTATATCGAGATCAACAATTTCTACACCGCCACCGTGTACCAGAAGGGTGCCGAGGTGGTGCGCATGATGCACACGCTGCTGGGGCCGGATCGTTTCCGCAAGGGCATGGATCTCTACTTCCAGCGCCATGACGGCCAGGCCGTCACCTGCGACGACTTCGCGAGCGCCATGGAGGAGGCCTCGGGCGTCGACCTGAAGCAGTTCCGTCTCTGGTATGAGCAGGCCGGTACGCCCGACCTCAAGGTCGAGGGCGCCTACGACGCCACCGCACGGCGCTACACGATGACGGTCGCGCAGAGCCTGCGGCCGACACCGGGTCAGCCTGACAAGAAGCCGATGCACATTCCGTTGTCGGTGGGTTTGCTCGACGGTGCGGGGCGGGATCTGCCGCTGAAGCTCGCGGGGGACGTGACGGCGGGCGGTACCACGCGGGTGCTCGACGTGCGCAATCCTCGCGACGTGTTCGTCTTCGAGGATGTACCGGAGAAGCCGGTCGCCTCGCTGCTGCGCGACTTCTCCGCGCCGGTGAAACTCCAGGCGCCGCGCTCGGAGGAAGAACTCACCTTCCTCATGGCGCACGACAGCGATCCTTTCGCGCGCTGGGAAGCCGGGCAACAGCTCGGCGCCCGGCTGATCCTCGACATGGTCGGGGCGCGCAAGGCGGGCAAGCCGATGGTCGTGCCGGACCTCTTCGTCGATGCCATCCGCCGCACGCTCGACGACCAGCGGCTCGACCGCTCGTTCATCGCTGACGCGGTGACATTGCCCGGTCTCGCCTTCCTGGGCGAACTCATGCCGGAGATCGACATCGAGGGGCTGTGGGCCGCCCAGCAGCGCGTGCGGTCGGTCCTGTCGCAGCAGCTCGCCGATCGCTGGAGCTCCGTCTACGACGCCACTCACGGGGCGGGGCCTTACCGCTTTACGCCGGAGGAGGTGGGCCGCCGTCGCCTGCGCAGCACGGCGCTGGCCTACCTGGCGACCGACAAGAGCGACGCCGCACGACTCCGGGCCGTCGAGTATTTCGAAAAGGCGGGCAACATGACCGAGGCGGTCGCGGGCCTCTCGGTGCTGGCCGAGCTGGGCGGGGGCGAGGGCGAGACGGCTCTGGCGTCGTTCTGGGAGCGCTGGAAGGGCGAGCCGCTGGTCCTCGACAAATGGTTCGGCATCCAGGCGCGGACGCCCACCGCGGGCACGCTCGAAAGGGTCGAGCGGCTCGTCGATCATCCGTCGTACGACCGGAAGAACCCCAACCGGGTCTATTCGCTGGTCGGCGCCTTCGCGTCGGGCAATCCCGTCCAGTTCCATGCGGCCGGCGGTGAGGGCTACCGGTTCCTCGCCGATCAGGTCCTGGCCACCGACAAGCTCAATCCGCAGATCGCCGCCCGGTTGCTTTCGCCCCTGGGCTCCTGGCGACGCTACGACTCCACGCGGCAGGCTCTGATGAAACGGGAATTGACCCGTATCGCGGCCGAGAAGGGCCTGTCGCGGGACGTTTACGAGATCGCTTCAAAGGGTCTTCGCTGAGTCCCTGCGATATAATTTCATCTTGACTGCCATGATGAAAGGTTGCTGTAAGAGTGCAGCCTTAAATCCTGTGTGTGGGAAAAACGTATTCCGGTCTGGCGCGTGGGGCGCCGGACCGGAACACTTGGGGTCTAGAACCATGAAAATAAAGACGAAATTGATCATTTCGGCTGTGGGTGCTGCTGTGCTTGCGCTCGGGGCCGTTGCCTATGCTCAGACGGCTGCGACCAGTCCTTCGACGGGGCCGCAGGCACCACAAACTGCAGCTATCCCGCAAACAACGATGCCGGGTGAGGCGACCTGCGCCTCGCAGCATCAGGAAGCCCCCGGCATCTCGACGTCGGATCTGCTGTCCGATTCCTACGAGATCAAGGCAGCCGTTCCGGGCGGCCTGTGGCTGCAGAAGAAGAAGGATGTCTTCTACTGCAACTCCGGCGTCACGCGGGACGACGAGACGATGTGCTGGAAGATCCGCGGGCCGTTGAAAGGCCAGAACTGCGCCGAGGCGTTGACCCGGGTGAGAGCCAAAGACCTGCCCCGGTAGTTCAGGGGCGCGGACGAGCCCGTTTCAGCTCGTCCGCCATTCTTTCGGCGATCATGACCGTCGTGAAGTGCGTGTTGGCGCGCACGACGGTCGGCATGATCGACGCGTCGATGACGCGCAGGCCCGTGCAGCCGATCACGCGGCAATCCGGATCGACCACCGACCGAGGATCGTCTGCCGCGCCCATGCGGCAGGTGCCGCTGGCATGTTGCGCGTCCGAGCATTCGTCGAACATCCAGTCGTCCAGCGCCTTTGCTTCGAACGGGTCGTCGATCGAGCGTCCCGTCGTGCCGTACTCGACGCGGGTCGAGATCGCCCTGAAGGCGGGCTGCTGGCAGAGGTCGCGCATGCGCTGTACGCCGTCGCGCATGCGCATAAGGTCGCTTTCGTCCGAGAGCATGCGCTCGTCGACCTGTGGGTCGATGGCGGGATCGCGGGAGGTGATGCGCACCGTACCCTCGCTGAAGGCCTGGAAGGCGGAGACGGCGAGCCGCGCCCGCGCGGTGCCGCCGTCCTCCTCGGGCCGCAGGTTGCCCGCGATCATGATCATGTCGTTGACGCCAGCGCCCGCCAGCTTCGAGGAGTAGCGCAGGCAGCAGTTGGTGTGGCGGTGCATCAGCGTGCTGACCCGCGCATCGTCCTTCAAGTCGAGCATCAAGCCCAGGATCGGATGGTCGAGCAGATGCTCGCCGACC
>JAKFVZ010000571.1 GCA_021732965.1 Reyranella sp. | reverse complement strand
GCGGCACAGGATGAAGGCGCCGACCGCCAGTGCCAGGATCACATAGTAGAAGAGAAGCGGCCCGCCGCGCAGGTTCAGGATGTCGGAGCCGGCATCGACCTTGAGGAAGAGGCCGCCCGAGCCGCCCGCCCAGCCCCAGTGATCGAAGGCGATGCGGGTGAACTCGCTGAAGGCGATCGTGAGCAGCGCGAAGTAGACGCCGGCCAGCGAGAAACGGAAGCCAAGATAGCCGACGATCGATCCAGCTGCGACAGCGGCCGCGACCGCGACGAAGACGCCGGCCCAGGGGCCGATGCCGTAGTGGAAGAATAGCCCGGCAGCGATATAGCCGCCCACGCCGGCATAGAGCGCGTGGCCGAGCGAGAGCTGGCCCGCGAAGCCCATCATGATGTTCCAGGCCTGGCCCGCGAAGGCGAAGTAGAGGACCAGGATCAGGACCGACAGGCCGTACTTGCCGAGCAGCGCAGGGGCCACCAGCAGCAGGGCGAGCAGCAGGCCGAGGCCCCAGAGAGCGCGGGCGGGTACGCCGTCGGTGAGGCGCGCGAGGAAGCTCACGATGCGCTCCTCATGGGCCGCTCTTGCCGAACAGGCCCTGCGGCCGCAGCAGCAGCACCAGGATCAGGATGCCGAAGCTGACCATGCTCTTCAGCGACGGCTGGAGCAGGAGGCCTGCGACCGCCTCGCTGACGCCGATGAGGAGACCTCCGGCCAGCGCACCGGTCATGCTGCCCAGTCCGCCCACGATCACGATGACGAAGGCCAGCAGCGTGTACTCGGCGGCGAGGAAGGGTGTCACCGGAATGATGGTGATCATCAACGCGCCGGCCGCGCCGACACAGGCGGCGCCGACGCCGAAGGTGAAGGCGTAGAGCCGCCGCACGTCGAGACCCACGACCAGGGCGCCGAGATTGTTGTCGGCGGCGGCGCGGATCGACTTGCCGGTGCGGGTGCGCGTGAAGAAGAGCCAGAGCAGGCCCGCGATCACCACGGCGGTGAGGGCGGCGTGCAGGCGCACCGCATCGAAGACGAAGGGGCCGAGCTCGTAGGAATCGAACTGAGACTCCATCTGCACGCCGCGCGCGTCGGGGCCGGCGATGACGAGGCAGGCATTGACCAGCAGGATGGCGATGGCGAGCAGCAGCAGGAACTGCTGGTGCTCGGGCCGGCCGATGAAGGGCGAGATCACGGCGCGCTGCAGCGCATAGCCCGCGCCGAAGAACAGCAGGGCGATCAGCGGCAGGCTCAGCATCGGCGAGAGCTGCAGGTATTCGAAGCCCATCCAGGCGAGATACATGCCCACGACCATGATCTCGCCGTGCGCGAAGTTGACCACGCGCATGACGCCGAAGATCACCGACAGCCCGAGCGCCATCAGCCCGTAGACCATGCCGGTCAACAGGCCCTTGGTGATCGCCTGGGCGAGCGAGAGAAGAAAGTCGGCGGTCATTCTTTCAGGCTCCTCTCCGCTCGCGAAGCGGGGGGAGAGGCTGGGTAAGGTGGGTCATGTGCGGCTCTGCGGGCGAAGCTGTCTCGGAAGAGAAGACCACCTCACCCTCCCATTGCCTCGCAATGGGCCCCGCCCTCTCCCCCGCTCCGGCGCTGTTTACAGCGCCTGTCGCGGCGGAGAGGGAAGGTCTGAGCAACGGATCAGGTGCGGCGCTTGTCGTTCCACGGCGGCATCGGGAAGACCAGCGGGGCGGCGGCGGACTCGAGGGGCAGCACGACGGTGGGCTTGCGCTTCAGGTTCTCGACCGCCGTGGCCTTGATGTTGACGTTCTGGCCCTTGGCGTCGAACTGGATCGGACCGCCCACCATCACGTGCTGGTCGATCTTGATCTTGCGCAGCGCCTCCATCAGGTCGCCCGGCTTGGTCGACTTGGCGGCGAGCCAGGCCTGGGCGGCAATCAGGATACCCTCGAAGGTAAAGCCGCCGTTCAGATCGAGCTGGTCGTTCGGATACTTCGCGGCGTGGCGCTTCTCGAGGGCGGCCGTCATCGTCGACTTCGGGTCGAGCCAGGGCACGTTCGAGATCATGAACTCGCCGTACTTGCCCATGGTCTTGAGGAAGTCCTGCTCGTAGAGGCCGGGCGCGCCGGGGTTCAGGACGCCCATCGGCTCCCAGCGCTGCTTCACCATCTCCTGGACCAGCAGCTTGGCGTCGTTCAGGCGGCTCACCGGCAGGAGCAGCTCGGCCTTGGTGGCCTTGGCCTTGGCGACCTCGACGGAGAGATCCTTGGCCGCAACGTCGTAGCTGATCGTGTCGACCAGCTCGTAGGGCATGTCGAGCTTGGGAAAGAGCGCCTTGATGCCGTTGATCATGGCCGTGCCGAACGTGTCGTTCACGCTCATCAGCACGGCGGTCTTCGGTGTCTTGCCGGAGACCTTGAAGATTTCCTTGTGCAGGGCCAGCGCGCCGGTGATGAGCATCGGCGCCGTCGGGAAGTTGCGCACGACGAACTTGTAGCCCTGCTCGGTGATCTGCGGCGCGGCTGCGATGTTGACCACCAGCGGCACGCCGCGCTGCTCGCAGACCTGCGCGATGGCGATGGTCTGGCCGGAATCGAAGGCGCCGACCAGGATGTGGCATCCCGCGTCGATTGCCTTCTCGGCCTGGGTGCGGGCGACGTCCGGCTTGGTCTCGGTGTCGTAGTTCACGATGTCGAGCTTCACCGGCAGCTTCATGTCGGCGAACACGTCGTTCGCCACGTCGGCGCCGCGCTTGCAGGCCTGGCCGATCTGCGCCTGCAGGCCGGAGGTCGGCAGCAACAGGCCGACCTTCAGGTTGGCCGGCGCACCCTGGGCAAAGGCTTCGCGCAGCGGGAGCGGGGCGCCGAGCAGGGCAGCGCCCGCGAGAGTGGTCTGGCCGAGGCGACGGCGGGTGAAGTTGCGGCCGGTCATTGCGGCTCCTCCCAATGGATTTTGCTGGAGCGGACTATAGAGGCGGTCCCGGGAGCATGCTAGGTGGGCCGGCATGTTCCATGCCCTCGCTGACCTGAACCGCGCGGCCCCTGCGGACTTCCTTGCCGCCGTCGGCGACACCTTCGAGCTGGCGCCGTGGGTCGCCGAAGCCGTCGTGGGGCAGCGTCCCTTCGCCAGCGTCACGGCGCTGCACGAGGCGATGATGGGCGCGGTCCGGGCGGCACCGCGAGAACGTCAGCTCGCGTTCGTGTGCGGCCATCCCGATCTCGCCGGCAAGGCGGCTCGCGCGGGTGCATTGACCGCGGAGTCGCGGCACGAGCAGGCGAGCGTCGGCCTCGACACGCTGACGGAAGAGGACTTCGCGCGTTTCCACCGGCTGAACGATGCCTACAAGGAGAAGTTCGGCTTTCCCTTCATCGTCTGCGTGCGTCGCCACACGCGCGATTCGATCCTGAACCAGTTCGAGCGCCGGCTGCGCCACGACGCCACGGCCGAGTTCTCCACGGCCCTGCAGGAGATCGCCTTCATCACCCGGCTGCGCATTGCCGCAAAGGTGACGGGCGAGGGGATGCCCCAGGTCAATGGACGCCTCAGCACCCACGTGCTCGATACCCATGCCGGCCGTCCGGCGATCGGCGTCGCGATCGAACTCCATGAATATGCCGGCGAACGGGCCCATCGTATCGCCACCGCCGTGACCAACGCCGATGGCCGCACCGATGCGCCGCTGATCGGCGGCCGGCCGCTGCCGATCGGCATCTACGAGCTGAGATTTGCGGTCGGTGACCACTTTCGCAGCAGGGGCATCGAGCAGGGCGACCCGCCTTTTCTCGACATCGTCCCTTTACGCTTTTCCATTGCCGAGCCGGAGGGGCATTATCACGTCCCGCTGCTCTGCACGCCCTGGAGCTACTCGACCTATCGCGGAAGTTAAGAAACGGAGGACAACCAATGACGAGCTATAACGACGTATCCCTGATGATCGATGGCGCCTGGACCAAGGGCGCCAACGGCCGGACGATCCCGGTCATCAATCCGGCGACCGAAGAAGTCATCGGTCAGGTGGCTCACGCCGAGAAGGCCGACCTCGACCGGGCGCTCGAAGCGGCGGAGAGGGGCTTCCAGGAGTGGCGCAAGGTCTCGCCGTTCGACCGCTACAAGATCATGCGTAAGGCCGCCGAGCTGATTCGCCAGCGCGTCGACGAGATCGCGCCGATCATGACCCTGGAGCAAGGCAAGCCGGTGATCGAGGCCAAGGGCGAGACGCTGCTGGCCGCCGACATCATCGAGTGGATGGCCGAGGAAGGCCGCCGCACCTACGGCCGCATCGTTCCGGCCCGCCTGCCGAACGTGCACCAGCTCGTCATGAAGGAGCCGGTCGGACCGGTCGCCGCCTTCACGCCGTGGAACTTCCCGATCAACCAGGTGGTGCGCAAGGCCTCGGCCGCGCTGGCCACCGGCTGCTCGATCATCGTGAAGGGTCCGGAAGACACGCCCGGCTCGTGCGCGCAGCTCATCAAGGCCTTCGTCGACGCCGGTGTGCCGAAGGGCGTGATCCAGCTCGTCTACGGCGTGCCGTCGGAGATCAGCGAGTATCTGATCCCGCATCCGATCATCAAGAAGGTGACGTTCACCGGCTCGACGCCGGTCGGCAAGCAGCTCGCCGCCCTCGCCGGCGCGCACATGAAGCGCGTCACCATGGAACTGGGCGGCCATTCGCCGGCCATCGTGTTCGAGGACGCCGACGTCGACCAGGCGGTGAACATCCTGGGCGCCAACAAGTTCCGCAACGCCGGCCAGGTCTGCGTCGCGCCGACCCGCTTCCTCGTTCACGAGAAGGTCTATCCGGAGTTCGTCGAGAAATTCACGGCCTACGCCAAGAACATCAAGGTCGGTAACGGCCTCGACGCCGACACCCGCATGGGCCCGCTCGTCGCCGAGCGCCGCCTGCACGCGATCGACGGCTTCGTCGGCGATGCCATCTCCAAGGGAGCGAAGGTCCAGACCGGCGGTCAGCGGAAGGGCAACAAGGGTTACTTCTACGAGCCGACCGTCCTCACCGACGTGCCGCTCGACGCCCGGATCATGAACGAGGAGCCGTTCGGCCCGCTGGCGCCGATCTCGCCGTTCAAGGATTTCGACGGCGTGATGAAGGAAGCCAACCGTCTACCGTGGGGTCTGGCGGCCTACGCCTACACCACGAACTCGAAGACCATGGCCCAGGTCGGCGCCGCCTTCGAAAGCGGCATGGTGTCGATCAACCATCATGGCCTCGCCCTGCCGGAAGTGCCGTTCGGCGGCATGAAGGATTCGGGCTACGGCTCGGAGGGCGGCATCGAGGCGCTCGAGGCCTACCTGAACACCAAGTTCATCAGCCAGCTCGGCATGTAAAGTCGCCTCAACGGGCGGAACCTGGCCCTCCTCCGATCCGTCGGAGGAGGGCCTTTTCATATGCGGAACCTGTCGCCCCTCGGAACGGCGGACAATCCGCCACTCGCCTTTTGGCAGGGTCGATCTATACGGGTCTCGTCTGAATCGAGGAGCGTTGAAATGAAGCGTAGGAATGTTCTGGCCGCCCTGGGCGGCCTTCCGGTGGCTGCCGCGCTGGGATCGGGTGCGCAGGCTCAGGAAGCCTATCCCGCGCGCCTCGTGAAGATCCTGGTGCCGTTCGGTCCGGGCGGATCGACCGACATCATCTCGCGCCTGATCGGCAAGCAGCTCGAGACCATGACGGGCAAGGCGTTCGTCATCGAGAACAAGCCCGGCGCCACCGGCATGATCGGCACGACCCAGGTCAAGAACGCGCCGGCCGATGGCTACACGCTGCTGCTCGGCTCGACCAGCACGCTGGCCGCCAATCCCAGCCTCTACAAGCAGATGACCTACGATCCGTCGGACTTCACGACGGTCGCCGTCAACGGTGCGACCGGCAACTTCATGCTTGTGAAGCAGGACGCGCCGTACAAGACGGTGAAGGAGTTCGTCGAGTACGCCAAGAAGCAGCCCAAGCCGCTCTTCTCTGGCTACGGCAACGCCTCCTCGCGCGTCCCGGCAGCCCTGTTCGAAGTCACGACCGGTGTGAAGTTCGAGGAGGTTGCGTACCGCGACGCCGTCGCCTCGATCCAGGATCTGAATGCCGGCCGCGTCGACTGCGTGTTCCCCGACCAGGTGGTGGGCGAGAGCTACGTCCGCTCCGGCTATGTGCGCGCGCTCGCCGTTACGTCCAAGGAGCGGTCGCCGCTCTTCCCCGATGTTCCTGCCATCGCCGAGACCTATCCCGGTTACGTGATCATCGCTTTCTCCTGCTTCTCGGTACGCAAGGAGACGCCGGACGACATCAAACAGAAACTGAACCGGCTGATCATGGATGCGATCTACGAGCCGGCGGTGCTGGAGCGCGTGAAGCAGCTCGGCTTCATCCCGCCGCCGCGGGACTGGACCATCGCGCAATGCGATGCCTTCGTGGCGAAGGAGCGCGAGGATTGGACCAAGTACATCAAGCTGGCGAAGATCGAGGCGCAATAACGCGCGGTATTGCGCCGGGCCGGCTGGCCGCTAAGCTTCTGCCCGAATGAGTGGGATTGCACGGCGAAGCTTGCTGGGGGGATTGATGGCGACCGGTGTCGGGGCGGCAGCCCCGGCACGCGCCATCGACTGGCCGACGCGCACCGTCTCGTGGATCGTGCCGTTTCCGGCCGGCGGCGGCTCGGACATGTTTTCCCGGCCGATCGCGGCGCGGGTGGCCGAGGCGATCGGCGAGTCCGTGGTGATCGACAATCGCAGCGGCGCCGGCGGCACGGTCGGCACCGCTGTTGCGGCCCGCGCTGCGCCCGACGGCTATACCCTGCTGGTGGGCGACACCGGGCTCACCTACGCACCGACCATCTATCCACGGGCCGGCTTCGACTTCCTGAGCGACTTCGCGCCCATCGCCGCCTTCGGCCGCGTACCCTATGCGCTGGTGATCAATCCGGGGCGGCTGGACGTGGCCAATCTCGAAGCCTTCATCGAGAAGGCAAAGCAGGCGCCGGGCGGCATCGACATCGGCTCGGCCGGTCTCGGTACCGTAACGCATCTCGCCATCGGCCTGTTCGAGGCCCGTGCGGGGGTGAAGCTGACGCACGTTCCCTATCGCGGCGGTGCGCCCATGCTGCAGGACCTTCTGGCCGGCCAGATCGGTGCCGCCTTTGTGCTGGTGAGCGCGGTCGCGAGCTACGTCCGTTCGGGCAAGCTGAAGGCGCTGGCCGTGATCAACCGCCGTCGCGACGCGCTGCTGCCCGACGTGCCGACGGCGCACGAGGCGGGAGTGCCGGACTTCCGCATCACCACATGGTTCGGCCTGTTCGCGCCGGCCCGCACGCCCGACGCGATCCTCGACCGCATCCACGCCGCCGTGCAGCAGGCGCTGGGATCGGAGCAGGTGAAGCGCCTCTGGATCGAACACGGGGCAAGGGTCGAACTCTAGAGCCGGGCCGATTTCGCTAACTTCATCGGCCGCGAGACCGAGCGGTGGAGCCGCATCGCCAAGGCCGCCAACGTCCAGATGGAGTGAACCATGGTGCTTTCGCGTCGCGCCACGCTGGGCGGCTTGCTGGCTGCAAC
>JAKFVZ010000350.1 GCA_021732965.1 Reyranella sp. | reverse complement strand
CGGCAAAGGGCATGGCGGCGCGGCTGTCGGCGTCGATAACCGCCGCGTCGAGCAGGCCGCGCCGCACCAGCCGCTCGACCTCGCCCTGACTGCCGGCGGGACCGACGATGCGATAGCCCGCGTCGCGCAGCGCCTTCTGGAGATCGAGCGCGACCGGGATCTCGTCCTCGACGATCAGCACGCGGCCGCGCGGCGGCTGGTCGATCGTGAAGGGCCTGGCAAACGCTGGCGGGAAAACGGGGGAACCCTCGACCTGCGCCCGCGGGGCGAACAGGTCGGACGAACGATCGGGCCGGTAGGCTGCCGATCTCGCGATCATGACGAACCTCCTTTCGATAATCGACGATGCAGGGGCGACGATCCGGCGCCGCCGTCCGGGGAGGCGACCGCCGCGCCTGCGCGACGGACGCCCCTCCCCCCAACGCGGGCCTTCGCCCTGCCTGTTCTACTGACGGGTGATGCGCGGCGTGGCGCCGGACTCGATGCGGATCGCGCGCGCCTTCTTCTCCTCGGGGATCTCGCGCTTCAGTTCGATCGTCAGCAGGCCGTTGGCGAGGCCCGCACCCACCACCTTGACGTGGTCGGCGAGCTGGAAGCGGCGCTCGAACTCGCGCGCGGCGATGCCGCGATACAGATACTGCTTTTCCTCCGCGCCGGGCTGCGCCTTGCCGGTGACGAGGAGCTCGTCTTCCTTCTGGGTGATGTTGAGCTCGGCCTCACCGAAGCCCGCGACCGCCATGACGATGCGGTAGCTGTCGTCGCCGGCCTTTTCGATGTTGTACGGCGGATAGCCCTGCGAGCCCTGGCTGACGGCCGAGTCGAGCATGTGGAACACCCGGTCGAAGCCGACCGTGTCGCGATAGAACGGCGAGAAATCGAAAGTCGTACGCATGTTCATCCTCCACTCCTGAGCGATGGGTTTGCGAAGCGATCCCCTGCAGGGCGACCGCCGGGCGGCACGCTTTCAGCGCCGCCGGGAATCGATCTAGGTGAGCCCGAAACAGGTTCAAGCGGGCGAGCGCAAAAAATTCATCAACGGCCGCCGGCGGGGCCGTCGCTCACTCGTGGGTGCCGCTCTCCCAGGCGATGGCGCGGCGGACGCCATGGGCCATGGCCTCGGGACGCGAGCCGAAGGTCTCGGTCGAGCGCTCGACCTCGACGGCGTCGTCGCGGCGCAGCACCCGCCAGCCGAAGGGCCGGTCGGCCGCGCCGCCTCGCGTCACGTCGAGCCGGTAGCGGGTCGCTGCGATCATGCCTCGCGCGGCCCCGACCGGCGGATGCGCTCGACCTCGGCCTGGAATCCGCCAGGGCCGCGCTCGGCACCGACCGGCTTGGCCAGGGTCTCGAAATGGGCACGGCCGCTGGCGGTCAGGCAGGGCCCGTCCTTGCAGTCGGTGACGAGGCGCAGGCCGCGCAGCCGCACCATGTCCTCGCGCCGCAGCGTGCGCTCGGGCGATTCGCCGAACGCGACGCGACGCAGCGTGATCTCCTCGCTGGCCTCCAGGATGATGGGCTTGTCGGTCATGGCGGTCCCTCCTCGGGCGACGCGTCCGCGGCCGGAAGGCGCGCGCCGGGTTGCGCGAGCGGACGCGCCAATGGAAATGACCCTAGGGCTTTGCGGACGGCGCGGCAAACGTCCCCCAACCCCACCGCTGTGGCGCCTGCGCCACAGGCCTGCCGCTTCGGCCCACGCCCACACAGCGGCGGGGCAACGCGGTCGAGTCTCCGTCGTTCACAGCAAAACGATTGGGGATTTACCGCACATGGACGACAGCTCGCGCCAGCTTCTCTTCGGGACCTTCGCCTATCTCCTGGTGATCGGCGGTCTGATCGGCACGCTGGGCGCTGCATTCGGCGGGTGACGCAACCGTCGCGCGAACACGCGGCCTTCCTCTCGACAGGTTGGCGAACGGCGGTCTAACGTCCCGGCCACGGGAGGAGACCATGCCACTCACACGACGCACGTTCGGCGCCCTGGGCCTTGCCGCGTTGGCGCCCGTCCAGCTTCTCGCGCAGGCCGCGCCGATGGAGCGCGTCACCGGCGACGACGGCCGCTTCACGATCGACATGCCGCGCGGCTACACGACGAAGACGTCGCCACGTCCCGATGGCGGGACGATGCTGCAATACAGCTACCTGTGGAAGGACGCGGTCGGCCAGTACAACGCGGTCGAACTCGCGGTCGTCGATCCGCCGCCCGGCTCGACCCGGCAGATCGACATCCGCGAGGCGCAGCGCATCCTGGCGGCGCGCTATCCCAACGCCGTCCCCGCCGACACCCGCGACATCCAGAGCGGGCCGGCGAAGGGCGTCGCCTTCTCCATGACCGTCGCTTCCAATCGCGGCTACGGCCCGCACACGATCGCGATGCGGGTCTATGCGATGGGCGGCCGGCTCTACGAGATGCTGGCCGCGACCCGCGTCGAGGACCGCGACGATCCCACGGTGAGGGAATTCCTCAATTCGCTCCGCATCCTGCGCTGAGTCCGACGCATACTGTCTGCGTAACCGGACACAGCTCATAAATTTTCTTCATCGAAGATGCAGTCTTTTCGAGGTTGGTGTAGTCTGGCTCCACAATGCCGCTGCACTGGAACATTCAATCGGAAGCGCGCTTCTTCGAGGTGATCTGCGAGGGTGACGTCGAGGCGCACGAAGTCCACGCCATGCTCGACGTGCTGGTGGGCACGCGCGCGCTCGGGTACCGCAAGCTCTTCGACGGCACGCGCGGCGAGACCCGCATGGGAGCGATGGAACTCGTCGATATCGGCGTGCGCATGCGCAACCTGCACAAGGGCGGCGTGGAACTGGGACCGCTCGCGATCGCCATGGCGGACGACAAGTACGTTCTGCTCGGCCGTGTCCTGGGCATGCTCGCCGCCCCGCGCCGGCCGATGCGCATCTTCAAGACCGCCAAGCAGGCCTATCGCTGGCTGAACTCGCCCGCGATTCTCGCGAGCGTTCCCGAGCCAGCGACTTGATCTTCCCGTTGCCGATTTCCCGGGCAACTGTCACGGTAATTGCATACCCGATGTTGATAAGATCATGGGGTTGCGGCGGGAGACAGTCTTCCGCCGGTTCACTTAGGGGCAAGAAATGACGAACAAGATGACGGACCTGAACATGGCGCTCGTGATGTTCGACGGGGCCGAGGAACAGGATGTCGTGGGTCCGTGGGAAATGTTCTGGTGGGCGACAACCTTCGACAATCACCCCGAAGCCAAGGACATGACGGAAGCCGACTTCAGCTACACGTTCAACAGCGACAATTCCCGGCGGCTGCCGAACATCTTCACGGTGGCCCCGACGACGGCGCCCATCACCATGTCGTCGGGCATGCGCTTCCTGGCCGACTACAGTTTCGAGAACGTGCCGGCGGCCAACGTCGTCGTCGTTCCGGGCGGCGAGGGCGCGCGGGCGACCGAGAAGCTGAAGGCTAACGGCACGCTCGACTACATCCATCGCATCGGCACGCAGAAGGACACGAAGTACGTCATGTCGGTCTGCACGGGCTCATTCGTGCTGGGCCACGCCGGCCTGCTCGATGGCGTGCAGTGCACCACCTACATGAACCAGTACGACCGGTTCTCGCGCGAGATTCCGGCGGCGAAGCTGGTGCGGAACACCAGCATCAACTTCGTGCAGGACGGCAAGCACCTCACCAGCAACGGCCCCTGCTCCGGCCTCGCCACGTCGCTGCGGCTCGTGGAGGACCATGTCGGGACGCGCAAGAAGGACAAGCTGCGCGAGCTGCTCTCCTTCGTCTATCCGACCGCCAAGGGCCTGATTCTCAAGGACGGCACCCTGGTCGACCACAACGTCTGATCCGGGACGACGAGGCCTCGACCCTCACCGGTCGCGGCCGGTCTCAGAAAGCCCGCGCCTCGGCGCCGCCCGGCTTGGGGCTCAGCATCAGCACCATGGCCCCGAGCACCGCCGAGACGAACGAGCCCAGCAGGATGCCGATCTTGACGCCGTCCTGCAGGGCCGCGTTGTCGGGGAAGGCGAGCAGGCCGATGAACAGGCTCATCGTGAAGCCGATGCCGCAGAGCAGCGCCACGCCCAGCACGTGCGACGGCGCCGCGCCGACCGGTGCGGCAGCCCAGCCAAGCTTCACGGTCGCGCGCGCGATGCCATAGACGCCGATCACCTTGCCCACGACCAGCCCACCCGCGACGCCGAGCGTCAGCGGATCGATCAGGGCGCGCGCATCGAAGCCGGCCAGCGACACGCCGGCATTGGCGAAGCCGAAGATGGGAATGATCACGAACGGCACGACCTTGGCCAGCGCGTGCTCCAGCCGATGCAGCGGCGAATCGACCCCGCGTTCGTGACCGCCTCCCGTCGCGCGGGTGAGCGGAATGGTAAAGGCCAGCGCCACGCCCGCGACCGTCGCATGGACGCCCGACAACAGAACCTGCAGCCACAGGACCGCGCCCAGCATCAGATAGGGCCACAGCGCCCGCACCTTCATCCGGTTGAGCGTCAGCAGCGCCACCAGCACGGCGGCCGCGCCGCCCAGCGCGGCGACATTGAGGTTGCCGGTATAGAAGACGGCGATGATCAGCACCGCGCCGAGATCGTCGATGATCGCGAGCGCGGTCAGGAACACCTTCATCGAGGCCGGCACGCGGTTGCCGAACAGGGACAGCACGCCCAGCGCGAAGGCGATATCGGTCGCGGTGGGAATCGCCCAGCCGCGGATCACCTCGCCGTTGTTCCAGTTGAACCCGGCGAAGATCAGCGCCGGCACCGCCATGCCGCCGGCGGCGCAGAGGCCGGGCAGGACGCGCCGCGACCAGGTCGACAACTGGCCGTCGACGATCTCGCGCTTGATCTCCAGCCCGACCAGCAGGAAGAACACCGCCATCAGCGCGTCGTTGATCCAGTGCGAGACGCTGAGCGGCCCGACATAGGCTTTGAGCGCAGCGAAATAGCTGGGAGCGAGGGCCGAATTGGCGACGATCAGAGCCAGTGCGGCGGCCACCATCAGCACGATGCCGCCCGAGGCTTCGTTGTCGATGAAACGGCGCAGCAGGGTCGGACGCAGGTGGGAATTGCGGGTCATGGGTCTCGCACGGAAAAAGCATCGCTGGCGGCCCGACCAGCGCTAGTCCCTGCCCGTACCGATGTGCGGACACCCGCGTTTCTTGTGGCCGATGTGGCGCGGCAGGGCAACAGGATCCGGCGGCGCGCGCCCGCGCTTTTTTTTCGGTGGCGTGCAGCGAGTTCGAGGCTCGGAGGCCGATAGATCAGACACACACCTCATCCTGAGGAGGCCCGAGGGGCCGTCTCGAAGGATGGGAACGCGCACCGTGCCCGTTGCCCATCCTTCGAGACGCGGCCTGCGACCGCTCCTCAGAGTCTGGCCGGAAATGAAAGCAGCTGAAACAACAGGTTACGCGCCCCCGATAACCTCACCCTGAGGAGGCCGCAGGCCGTCTCGAAGGGTGGGAACGCGCACCGTGCCTGTTGCCCATCCTTCGAGACGGCCCTTCGGGCCTCCTCAGGATGAGGTAAGTGATTGAATTGATTCAATTCATTTCCGGTCGGCCACTCAGGATGAGGTCGGTGTTTGAATCGATTCTTTCATTTCCGGTTGGCCGCTCGGGGTGAGGTCAACGATCCCTCGCTTTTGCTCGGGATGGCAACCTGCTCGTCTCCAGACAGCGCAGCGCCCCGTGCGTCAAGCGACCGGGTCGAGCGGCCAGATCGGGCGGCGCAGCTTCCGGTAGGTGAAGCGCGAGGCGTCGGTGGAGCAGAGGCCGCCGGCGTCGACCAGCATGACCTGGCGCGCGATCGGCTCGAAGGCGGCGCGGAAATGCTGCGAACTCTTCACCACCAGCACGTTTTTCCGCAACGGATCGATGCCCTGGCTCAGGAACACCTGCAGGTCGATCGTGTGCATGCGGATCGAGGTGGTGACAACGTCGATGCCACCCACACGAAGAACCGCGGTCGGTCCCAGCGCGACCTGCACGCCGGCATTCATCGGCCCGTCGTTGCGGAAGTTGCCGTCGGAGAGATGCATCACCTCCGCCGTTGCCCGCACCGGCGCGCCGAGCGACGGATCGGTATGGCCGCCCAGCGCCACCTCGATGCGCGCGCCGACGCCCGCCTTCAGCGCCTGCCGCACCGTGCACGGATCGTAGATCGTGCCGACCGCCACGTTGGGGATGCCGGCCTCGAGCAGCGCGCGCAGCAGGTTGGGCGCGTCGTTGTAGCCGCCGCCGCCCGGGTTGTCGGTGCCCTAGGCCAGCACCAGCGGCCGGTCGCCGCCGGCGCGCGCCGCCTCGACCGCCTCGTCGATCGAGCGATAGGAAGACGAGAACTCGTTCCGCCGCGCCCACATCTCGTCGATCAGCGCGCCGGCCGCCGCGCGCGCAGCGTCCTCGGCGCCGGGCTCGTGACTGACGGCGATCGAGGGACCGGCCCACGGGATGTCGGACCAGGTGAAGCCCACCTGGATCGAGACCACGTTGAGGCCCGGCTGACCCTCGAAGGCTTCGGCGCGCGCCAGCAGGTCGCGCATGATGCCGGGCTGCGTGGTGCGGCCGTGATCGGCGCCCTTCAGCATCGCGGGCTGAACCAGCAGGCAGCGCGGACGCTTTCGGCCCTTCAAGGCGTCCTCGACCAGTTGCGCGGCCTGCACCGCGCGCTCGTAGCCGTCGACATGCGGATAGGTGCGATAGCTCACCAGCGCGTTGGCGTTGCGCGCCATGCGTTCGGTGGCATTGGCGTGCAGGTCGAGCGTCGCCACGATCGGCACGTCGGGTCCCACGACGCCGCGCAACGCTTCGAGAAGCGCGCCCTCGGCATCGTCCTCGGTCTCGCTCACCATCGCGCCGTGCAGCGACAGGCAGACCGCGTTGACATTCCCGCTGCGCGCCGCGTCGACGATACGCCCGCTGATATGCTCCCAGGCTTCGCGCGTGAGCGGTCCCGAGGGGATGGTGTTGGCGGCGATGCCCCAGACCGGCGTCCAGCCGTGCAGCTTCGCGGCATCGATGAAGCCGCCCAGCTCGTTCCGCGTGCCGGTGAAGTTCGGCACGATCCCCTCGCCTTCCACGAGACGCTGGCGGCGGTAATCCTCCAGCGTCGTCGAGAGTTTCGAGAAGGTGTTGGTCTCGTGCATGAACTGCGCGATCAGGACCCGGCTCGGCATGGCGCTGCGTCTCGTCCTATTTCTTCTCGACGTTCCAGAAGACCGTCACCGGCGAGGTGACGTTGCCCGTGACGGCCTTGCGGCGCGCCATTGCGCTGGTGAACTGGCCGAGGAAGGCGTGCGTCGGCACCTCGGCGGCGCGCAGCTGGATCTTCTCGACGATCTGCTTGCGCTTGCCCTCGTCGGGCTCGTCGGCGAAGGCGGCGCGCAGGCGCACCAGCTCCTCGTCGCAGGGCCAGCCGAAAGGGGCCTTGTCGCAGGTCGCCACGATGAAGCCCAGCGCCAGCGGATCGAGCGCGTCGGGCGCCGAGGTCGAGGTGATCAGCGCGCTCCAGCCGCCCTTGTCCGGCGGATCCTTCTTGGCGCGGCGCGCGACCAGCGT
>JAKFVZ010000688.1 GCA_021732965.1 Reyranella sp. | reverse complement strand
GTCGAAAGCGATACAAGCGGTATGAAAGCGGCGACACGTCAAACCCGCTTCGACCTTGCGACTTTGCGCAAACGCGCTGGCGACAAGGTGTTCGCCCGCGGGCAGGAGTACCACCGCGATGGGCTGGTAGAGATTCTCTCCGTCGAGCGTGATCGCGTCCTGGCCCAGGTCGCGGGCTCGGAGGATTACCGCACCGTTCTCAAGGGACGCGGCAAGAAGATCGGCGGCGAGTGCTCGTGTCCTGCCTTTCGCGACTGGGGCTTCTGCAAGCACATGGTGGCCACCGCCTTGGTCGCCAACGAGACCGCCGATGAGGGCCGGAAGAAAGAGCCGTCTGTCCTCGATCGCATCCGCGCGCACCTGAAGCAGCAGGGCGTCGATGCGCTGGTGGAGATGGTCGTCGAGTTGGCCGAAGGCGACACCTCGCTGTTGCGCAAGCTGGACATCGCCGCCGCGGCATCCGCTCCTGGCGATGGCAAGAGTCTCGAAAAGCAATTGCGGCGGGCGATCGATGGCGCCACCCGCACGCGCCGCTTCGTCGATTATGACGAAGAGGAGGACTGGGCCGACAACGTTGGCGCTGCGCTCGATGCCGTTGCCAAACTTGCCGGTGGCCCGCACGCCGCTCTGGCGATGAGGCTTGCGTTACACGCCATCGACCGTATCGAGGACGCGATCGAGTCGATGGACGATTCCGATGGCCACGGCCACGCATTGCTCGAACAGGCAGGCGACATCCACCACGCCGCATGCAAGGCGGCGAATCCCGACCCGGTGGAACTGGCCAGGGAGCTCGTGCCCCGCGAACTGTACGGCAAATTCGATACGTTCTACCGCGCTGTCGCAGGGTATGCCGACGTGCTGGGTGAGGCGGGTCTCGCCGAGTATCGCCGGCTCGCGACCGAAGCGTGGAACGAACTGCCGCCGCCTGCTCGAAAGCGGGGAGACGCGGAGACTCCCATCCGACTCGTCAGCATCCTCGACTTCTTTGCCGAGCGCGATGGTGACGTCGAGGCGCGCATCGTCCTGCGTGCCCGGGACCTGTCGTCGCCTGAGGCGTATGTCCGGTTGGCGCGGTTCTGCCTGGAACAAGGCCGCCCGGACGAGGCGCTGCGCCACGCGGAGGAAGGGCTCTGGATGTTCGAGGACGGCTCGCCGAACAGTGAGCTGGTGCTCTTCGTGGTCGAGCGCCTGGCAAAGGCCGGCCGAAAGGATGAGGCAGCCGTTCATTTGGCGAAGATGTTTCAGAAGGCTCCGAGCCTGGAACTCTATCAGCGGATTCGGAAGGTCGCCGGCAAAGCCGCGGGCGAGCAAGCCCAGGCCTATCTGGCTGCGAAGGCGGCGGCGGACCGGACCATGGATGGAGACATAGCCTCCGCCATTCTCATTCGAATTCTGACCGAGGAGAAAAAGTACGATGCGGCGTGGAAGGCGCTGCACGACCGCCCTCGTCGCGGGGAACGCCTCGCGTTCGCTCTCGCCGAGGCGAGCGAGAAGACCCACCCTGAAGAGGCGCTCGCGGTCTATGCCCGACAGGTCGAGTACCACATCGGCGCGGGCAGTACGTCGGGCTACGAAACCGCGTGCCGGCTGATTGGCCGTATGGCCGGACTGCGCGATGTCGAGAGCCAGAAGGCCTATGTGTTGGCACTCAAGGTGCGTCATCAGCGCAAGTACAAGTTCATCACGCTGCTGGGGTGACGTCATGCGGCGCGCCGAGATCGAGCAACAGAACCGGGCCATGGTGGAACAGCAGCGCCAGTTTCGCATGGCCGCCGAGGTGCTGGCGGAAGCATTCGCGGATTTCGAGGAGGTCCAGGCGGTCGCCGTGATCGGCTCCGTCGCCAAAGCGCTGTGGAAGGAAATTCCGCGCTTCTACGAATTCCGCCGCGAGCGCATCGAAGTCTGGCACGAATGCCACGATCTCGATCTGGCGGTGTGGCTGGACTCTCAGGACCGTCTGGAAGAGATGCGTCGTACCGTGGCGCTCGCGCTGAGTGCTGCCTTCAAGGCAGGTAATGGCGTGAGCATCGTTCCACAACAGGTCGAAGTGTTCCTGTTCGAGCCGGGCAGCGACCGCTATCTCGGCAGGCTCTGCCGCTACAACACTTGCCCGAAAGGCAAGCGCGACTGTCTCGTCCCGGGCTGCGGCGCGACCCCCTTCAACCAGATCGTCGAAGGTTTCCGTCCGTACGCCGATATCGTCGCATCGGTAGATGACTCCATGCTCTATATCCGCGGCCGCGGACGGGTGCGTTCGGCCCTCGACCTGCCATCGGTCGACGGCTGAGGTCAGCGCGCGAGTGCGTCGCGCGTCCAGCGTTCGATGGTACCGGCGTCCATGGCTCCCGACTGACGGGCTATCTCCTTGCCGTGGTGGAACAGGATCATCGTCGGAATACCCTGGATGCCGAACCGGTGGGCGAGCTCCTGCTGCTCGTCCGTGTTCACCTTGGCCAGACGGACTGCGGGTTCGAGGCGTGCCGCCGCCCGCTCGAACTGTGGCGCCATGGCTTTGCAGGGACCGCACCACGGCGCCCAGAAGTCGACCAGCAGCGGCAGGTCGGCCTTGCCGGCGTGGGCTTCGAAGGTGCCGGACGCGAGGGCGACGGGATGGCCATCGAACAGCGGCGCGCTGCACTGGCCGCATTTGCCGGCATTTCCTGCAGCGAGTTTCTCGCGGGGAAAGCGGTTCAGCGTGCTGCAGCTGGGACAGGCGATGAGGAGGGAATCGGCCATGGCGTACCTCGGATTCAAACCACGATGCAGCCGAACGAGACGGCAACCCTTGAGGCAAATCAACGCCGCGTCAGGCGGGACGTTTCCGACAACGGCGTCCCAAAACTACGAGCGTCCCGTCGCTGGCGGGACACTCCTGAACTGACCATTCAGCCTGTCGCGGTAGACGTTCACGCCTTCCATGATGCGCTGCACGTAGTTGCGTGTCTCGCGGAAGGGGATCATCTCGATCCAGTCGACCATGTCGATCTTGCCGGTGCGCGGGTCGCCGCCGGCTTCGAGCCAGCGTGCCACCCGGTTGGGGCCGGCATTGTAGGCGGCGGCCGCGATCTCGTAGGAGCCGCCGAAGCGTTGCAGCATCTCGCCCAGATACTGGCTGCCGAGCTGGACGTTGTAGGCGGGGTCGCGCGTGAGCTTGTCCTGGATGAACGGCACTTTGAGGCGGCCCGCGACGTCGCGGGCCGTGCCGGGCAGAAGCTGCATCAGGCCAAGCGCACCCGAGGTCGATACGGCACCGGCGTTGAACGAGCTTTCCTGCTTGGTGAGCGCCAGCGCGAGCGCGCGCTCGACCGAGCCGGTGGGGCCGAGGTCGACGACCGGAAAGGCCGCGTCGAACAGCACGACGCCGCTCTCGGCGCCACGCCGTGCGACGGTGAGACCGACATCGGGCCGCTTCAGGTCGAGGGCGAGCTGGGACAGCAGCGCCACTTCGCCCGGTGCCGTGATCGAGCGGGCGAGGCGCAGCAGGAAGGGGCGCGCGCGATCGTAGTCGCCGGCCTGGCCGAGATAGCGCGCCATCACCGTCATCTCGCGGCCGTCCAGCGACTGCTTCTCGGCGGCGGTCGGCACGGGATCGACCGGAAGTCTGGGGCTCACGCCCTGGAGTTTCCTGGCGGCGAGCTGACCGTAGAAGGTCTGGCCAAAGCTGGCGGCGCGCGCATACCAGTCGTTGGCATCCTTGGTCTGCTTGGCCGCTTCGTAGGTACGGGCGAGCCAGTAGGCGCCGCGGCTCTTCGAGATGTCCGTCGAGACACCGTCGTACAATGTGGAGAAATGCTTCAGCGCGTCGGCCGGCTTCTTGAGCTGGCGCAATGCGATCCAGCCCGCGAGGAACTCGGCCTCGGCGAATGCGACGCCCCGGGTCAGCCCATGGTTTATGGCGACGGCATAGGCGTCGGCCGGCCGGTTGGCATCCAGCAGAGCCCGGACGACCAGGTTGCGCTCGTTCCACCAGGCGTCGGTCTGGTTGGGAATGGAGCCGGAGAGGGCGGCCTTGGCCTCGTCGAGCGTACCGTTGCGGCGCACCCACTGCATGCGCTCGAAGCGGAGCTGAGGTTCGGCGAGGCGTGCCGGCGCAATGGCCTTCAGGAGCGTGCCGGCATCGGCAGCTTTCGCCGCCATGGCGAGACGGGCGTTGGCAATCGGCTGGTAGTCGGGCGGCAGCTTCGGCACGAGATCGCGCGCGACCGCATGGCGGCCTTCGCGGAAGATCCGGTCGAAGCGCGCGACCTGATCGGGGCCGGTCAGGAACTGGGCATAGCGATTGAGGAAATCGTTCTCGTCGGAACCGCGCAAGGTAGCATTCTGCCAGGTGTCGCGAGCAAAGCGGGCGACGTCGCCCGGCGCCGCCGTACTGGCCGCTTCAAGCCGGCGCATGTGGCCGGTGCTGGTGAGGGGCGGGAAGGCGGTGAAGTAACGAACGACCTCGGTCGCAGGGGTCTCCGGGCCGATCCGGTCCTCGGCCTGGCGGCGTAGCACCTCGGGCTCGGGCCAGTCCGGCTGTTAGCGCAGGAAGCGCCAGGTGTCGGCAAAGCTCGCCTCGGTCCGGGGCGCGGCCCGTAGAATGCTCCAGGCGACGTAGCGGTCGAGCAACGTGTTGCGGAAATTGGCGACGGCGGCGCGCGCGTCGGCCCAGCGACCATCATCGATCGCCTTGAGCGCCGCCGTGAAGGCGGCCGTTTCCGCGGCACTGAGCGGATTTGCGGCGACGGCGGGCCGCGTCGCGGACGGCGTTGCCGTGCCGCCTCCCTGCACGGTCGGTGCGGGGGAGGGCGTCGATGCCGTCGGAGGCGACGGCTTCTCGACGTCGCCGGGCAACCGCCGGACGCCGGTCGTGGGGGCCGCCGTCTGGGCCAGGGCCGGGGTGGCCGCGAGCAGGACCGCCAGCAGGATGAGGGGGGATTTCTTGTTTTTCACGCCAGGAATCGTAGGCAGGCAGTTGCGGCATCACAATGGCAAGTTGCTCACCTTGCAGCGCCAAACCCCGGGGCTTAAAGTGGATTGTTAAGGGAAAATCGGAGGAAAGCCATGTTCACCGGATCGCTCGTTGCGCTGATTACACCGTTCAAGAACGGATCGGTGGACGAGAAGGGATTCGAGAAGTTCGTGGCCTGGCAGATCAAGGAAGGCACCGACGGGCTGGTCCCGTGCGGCACCACCGGTGAGTCGCCGACCCTCTCGATGGAAGAGCACAAGCGCGTCATCGAAATCTGCATCAGCGCGGCCAAGGGGTCGGGCGTGCCGGTGATTGCCGGGACCGGCTCGAACTCCACCGCCGAGGCGATCGAACTCACGCAGCACGCCAAGAAGGTCGGCGCCGACGCCGCCATGCTGGTCGTGCCCTACTACAACAAGCCGACCCAGGAAGGCCTGTTCCAGCATTTCAAGGCGGTGGCCGAAGCCGTCGACATCCCGATCCTGCTCTACAACGTGCCGCCCCGCACCGGCGGCGACATGCAGGTCGAGACCGTGATCCGCCTCAGCCAGGTCAAGAACATCGTCGGCATCAAGGACGCCAGCTACGACATGGCGCGCCCGACGCTGACCCGCCTCAAGGCGAAGAAGGGTTTTGTCCAGCTGTCGGGCGAGGATGCGAGCGCGCTCGGTTTCCTGGCGCAGGGCGGCGACGGCTGCATCTCGGTGACGGCCAATGTCGCGCCGCGCCTCTGCGGCGACATGCACGATGCGTGGAAGAAGCGCGATCTCGACAAGGCGTTCGAACTGCAGGACCGGCTGATGCCGCTGCACAAGGCGATGTTCTGCGAGACCAGCCCGGGCCCGGTGAAGTACGGCGCCGAGCTGATCGGCCAGTGCAGCGCCGAGATGCGCCTGCCGATGGTGCCGATCGCCGAGAGCAGCAAAAAGGCCGTCCACGAGGCCATGGTCCACGCCGGCCTGATCAACTAGAAACACCGAGACTTAAAACTCACGAGCGTCCTGTGGCCAATAAACCGGAACTGGACCGCACCGTTGTGGCCCAGAACCGCAAGGCGCGGCACAACTACTTCATTGAGGAAACCTTCGAGGCCGGGCTGGCACTGACCGGCACCGAGGTGAAGTCGCTGCGCGGCGGCCGCAGCACGATCGCCGAATCCTACGTGACGGAGGAGGGCGGCGAGGCCTGGCTGGTCAACGCCAACATCCCGATTTACGCCTCGGGCAATCGCAACAACCACGAGCCGCGCCGGGCACGGAAGCTGCTGCTGCATCGCGGCCAGATCAACAAGCTGATCGGCGCCATCCAGCGCGAGGGCCGCACCGTCGTCCCGCTGCAGGTCTATTTCAATCCGCGCGGCCGCGCCAAGATCGAGATCGCGCTGGCCACCGGCAAGCAGGCCCATGACAAGCGTCAATCCATTAAGGATCGTGACTGGCAGCGCCAGCGCGCCCGGATGATGTCGACCCGCCGGTAAGGCGAAGGAGAGCAGGCGATGGGTACAGTTCTGATCACCGGCGCCGCTCGCGGGCTGGGGCTCGACTTCGTAAAGCAGTACGCGGCCAAAGGCTGGAAGGTCCATGCCTGTGCCCGCACGCCCGAGGCGTTGAGCCAGGTCAAGGGCGACATTCACACCCACAAGCTTGAAGTGACCGACTACGACGCGGTCAAGGCGCTGGCCGCCAAACTCAAGGGCGAGGCGATCGACGTGCTGATCTGCAATGCCGGCGTGGCGGGCCGCGAGGCTGGCGATCTCGGCCGCATCGATCCCCAGGTCTGGCGCGACACGTTCGAGGTGAATGCGCTGGCGCCGCTGATGATGGCCGAGGCCTTCGTCGAGCATGTGGCGGCCTCGAAGGACCGCAAGCTGGTGGCGATCTCCAGCCGGCTGGGCAGCATTACGCACAATGACGGCGCGCGGTACGCCTATCGCGCCAGCAAGACCGCGCTCAACATGGAATGGAAGAGCCTGTCGAAGGACACCGCCGCAAAGGGCCTGATCTGCGTCGTCCTGCATCCGGGCTGGGTGCAGACCGACATGGGCGGCGGCAGCGCGACCCTCACCATCGATCAGAGCGTCCCCGCCATGGTGAAGGTGATCGACGGTCTGAAGCCCGCCGACAACGGCCGGTTCTTCAACTACGACGGCGCCGAGCTGCCCTGGTAGCCATGCTGCTCAACGAAGAACAGGAACTGATCCGCGACACCGCCCGCGCCTTTGCGCAGGAGCAGGTGCTGCCGCATGTGCGGGCCTGGGAAGCGGCCGGCGAGATCCCGCGCTCGCTGCTGGCCGAGATGGGCCGCCTCGGTTTCATGGGCATGACGGTGCCCCCCGAGTGGGGCGGCGCCGGCGCCGACATGGTGTCCTACGTGCTGGCGCTCGAGGAGATCGCTGCCGCCGACGGCGGGCTGTCGACCGTCATGAGCGTCAACAACTCCCCGGATTGCGCGGCGCTGCTGGCCTACGGCTCGCCGGAGCAGAAGGAGAAGTGGCTGAAGCCGCTGGCTCGCGGCGAGACGCTGGGCGCCTTCTGCCTCACCGAACCCCATGCGGGCTCCGACGCGTCGAACCTCAAGACGCGCGCCGAGAAGCGCGGCAACGGCTGGGTGCTGAACGGGGTGAAACAGTTCAT
>JAKFVZ010000235.1 GCA_021732965.1 Reyranella sp. | reverse complement strand
CCCTACGTGCCGGACCTGCTGAAGGCATCGTGACCGACATGACAGACTTCGGATTTAACGAAATCCTCGCGAAACAGCGCAACGCCCAGCTCAAGGACGGCGTGCCGTCCGCCGAGATCCGGATCGACCGGCTCAACCGCTGCATCGGCCTCCTGGTCGACCGGCGGCATGACATCGAAGCGGCGCTGTCGGCCGACTTCGGTGCCCGTTCCCCTACCGTCACGGCCTTCGCCGATGTCGCCAGCTCGATCGGCCCCCTGAAACATGCGCGCGCCAATGTCCGAAGCTGGATGAAGACCGAGCGGCGATCCACGACACCGCGCATCCTGGGTTTCCTCGGCGCCCGCGCCGAGATCCGCCACCAGCCCAAGGGCGTGATCGGCGTGATCAGCCCGTGGAACTTCCCGGTGAACCTTACCTTCGCGCCGCTGGCCGGCGTGCTCGCCGCCGGCAACCGCGCGATGATCAAGCCGTCCGAGACGACACCGGCGACGTCCGAGCTCCTGAAACAGATGTTCGCCAGCGCCTTCGACGAAAGCGAGATCGCCGTGGTGACGGGCGGTCCCGAGGTCGGTCAGGCCTTCTCCGCCCTCGCCTTCGATCACATGATCTTCACCGGCGCGACCTCGATCGGGCGGCATGTCATGCGGGCCGCCGCCGAAAATCTCGTCCCGGTGACGCTCGAACTGGGTGGCAAGAGCCCGGTCGTCGTCGGCCGCTCGGCCGACATGGCTGTGGCCGCTGCGCGGATCATGAACGGCAAGACGCTCAATGCCGGGCAAATCTGCCTCGCGCCCGACTATGTGCTGGCGCCGGCCGACCGCCTCGGCGATTTCGTTGCTGAAGCCAAGGCATCCGTCGGCCGCATGTTCCCGAGCATCCGCGAGAGCCCCGACTACACCGCGGTCGTCTCCGACCGCCACTATTCGCGCCTCATGTCCTATCTCGACGATGCGCGCGCCAAGGGTGCCGAGATCGTCGAGATCAATCCGGCGGCCGAGGACCTGCGCCAGCAGCCGCATCGCCGCATCGCGCCCACCCTGATCCTGAACCCGACCGACGACATGAAGGTCATGCAGGAGGAGATCTTTGGGCCGCTGCTACCGGTGAAGGCCTATGGCGACGTGGCCGAGGCGATGGACTACATCAACGCCCACGACCGCCCGCTCGGCCTCTATTATTTCGGCAGCGACGACGCGGAGCGCGACCGGGTGCTGAACGGCACGACCTCCGGAGGCGTCACCGTCAACGACGTGGTGATGCACGTGGCTCAGGAGGAGCTGCCGTTCGGCGGCATCGGCCCGGCCGGCATGGGCGCCTATCACGGCCGCGACGGCTTCCGCGAATTCAGCCATCGCAAGTCGATCTACCACCAGATCAAATGGGACCTGGCGCCGCTGCGCATGCTTCGCCCGCCCTATGGCGCAGGGCTGGCGAAGTACCTGTCGATGCAGATCAAGCGGTAGCCCAGCGAACGACAGTCACCACTCTTGTCATCCTGAGCGCAGCGAAGGATCTCACGCGAGCCAGGGAGCCATCTGGTCGCTCCGTCAGGTCCTTCGCTGCGCTCAGGACGACGTAAACTCAGGCAGCCTTGATGTTCGAGCGCTTGATGCGGTCGAGATTGGCGCCCTCGACGCGGACCAGCCTTGTATAGCCATCGCGCTTTGGCGAGTGGACGACGCCGACATCGTAGAAGTGGCTGTCGCCGGGCCTCAACACGTAGGTCTCCGCGGGCTCGACCAGGGTTGGCTCGTCGCCCTCGCCCTTCTTGACGATCCGCCAGTCCGTCATCTCCGTGTCGCCCGTGGCGAGGCCGTAGATCGCCCAGCTGGAGCCGTGATCGTGTGGCCCGCCGTGCGCGGCCGTCTCGTACACGTGGCCGCAGATGCAGAAACCCAACTCCGGATCCTCGTAAAGGACCTTGCGCGGGCGGCATTGCTCGGCAGTCAGGTGCGTGGCGACGAACTCATCGTCCAGCAACACCTTCGAGACCAGCTTGCAGACTTCCTTCTTACCCGCGATCCCGGAATCGGCCTTGAGAGCCTTGCCGATGTCGGCGCTCAACTGCTCGAGCGTATAGGTCATGCGTTGCCTCCATCAGGAAATACATAATCGTACGGCGCCGTAGCGGGAATCATCACTAAGCGCCCAGCCGCTCCAGCGCCGCACTCAATCGTGCGCCGGTCTGCTCGGCCTGCGCACGACGCTCGCGCTGTTCCTCGACGACCTCCTCCGGCGCGCGGGCGACGAAGGCGGCGTTGGCGAGCTTGGCGTCGATCTTGCCGACTTCGTCCGCGAGCTTCTTGATTTCCTTCTGCAGGCGCGCGCTCTCGGCCTTGAGGTCGATCACCTCGCCGACCGGCAGCGCATAGGTCGCCTCGCCGACGACGATCTGCAGCGACGCCTTGGGCGCCGATGCCGCGGCCTCGACACCCTCGATGCGGGCCAGTCGCTCGATGGCCGGACGGTGCGTCTCGAGACGCGCCGCGGTCGTGTCGTTGCCGCCGATCACCAGCAGCTTGAGCTTGGCGCCGGCCGGCACGTTCAGCTCGGCGCGGGCCGAGCGGATGTCGGAAATCAGCTTCACCAGCCAGCCCATTTCGGCATCGGCTGCCGCATCGATGGCCGCCGGCGCGGGCCACGGCTGGCCGACCAGCGGACCGTGCTCGGCGCGGTGGCCGAGCTTGTCCCACAGCTCCTCGGTGATGAAGGGCATCACCGGATGCATCAGCTTCACCGTTTCGCGCAGCACGAAGGCCGTGACGGCGCGGGTCTCGTCCTTCTCGGGCCCATCCGCGCCCTGCACGATCGGCTTGGTGAGTTCGACATACCAGTCGCAGACCACACCCCAGACGAATTCGTAGAGCGTGGTGGCGGCTTCGTTCAGCCGGAAGTCGGTGAGCGCCTTGTCGATCGCCTGGTTAGCGCGGGCCAGCTCGCCCAGCATCCACTTGTTGACGGTGAGCTTCGCCGTCGCCGGATCGAAGCCCTGCGGCAGGGCCGCGCCGTTCATCTCGGCAAAGCGCGTCGCGTTCCAGAGTTTGGTCGCGAAATTGCGCGCGCCCTCGACGCGGGCTGGCGAGAGACGCAGACGGCCAGCCTGCGAGGCGGCCAGCGAGGTCATGGTGAAGCGCAGCGCGTCGGCGCCGTACTTGTCGATCAGCTCCAGGGGATCGATCACGTTCCCCTTGGATTTCGACATCTTCTGCCCTTTCTCGTCGGTGACGAGGCCGTGCAGGTAGACGGTCCGGAACGGCACTTCCTTCATGAAATGCATACCCATCATCATCATGCGGGCGACCCAGAAGAACAGGATGTCCCAGCCGGTAACGAGCGTGCTGGTCGGATAGTACTTGGCGAGTTCAGGCGTCTGTTCGGGCCAGCCCAGGGTCGAGAACGGCCACAAGGCCGAGCTGAACCAGGTGTCGAGCACGTCGGGGTCGCGCTCCAGCGCGACGTCCTTGCCGTAATGCGCGCGCGCCTCTTCCCGGGCCTCGTCCTCCGACAACGCCACGAAGACCTTCTTGTCCGGGCCGTACCAGGCCGGGATCTGGTGGCCCCACCAGAGCTGGCGCGACACGCACCACGGCTCGATGTTCTCCATCCAGCGGAAGAAATCCTCGCGCCCGCGCTCGGGCACGAACTTCACGCGGCCGTCGCGCGCCGCCGCCAGCGGCGCCTCGGCCAGCTTCTTGGCATCGGCGTACCACTGCTCGGTGAGATAGGGCTCGACCGGCACGCCGCCGCGATCGCCGTAGGGCACCGCATGCGTATGGGGCTCGATCTTCTCGACGAGGCCCAGCTCCTCCATCTCGGCAACGATCTTCTTGCGGGCGTCGAACCGGTCGAGGCCACGATACTTCTCCGGTGCGTTGCCGTTCACCCGCGCGAACTTGTCGAAGATGTTGATGGCCTCGAGATCGTGCCGGCGGCCGACCTCGAAATCGTTGAAGTCGTGCGCCGGGGTGATCTTGACGGCGCCCGAGCCCTTCTCCGGGTCCGAGTACTCGTCGCCCACGATCGCGATCTTGCGACCGACCAGCGGCAGCACGGCGTGCTTGCCGATCAGGTGCTTCCACTTGGGATCGTCGGGGTGCACCGCGATGCCGGTGTCGCCCAGCATCGTCTCCGGCCGTGTCGTGGCGACCACGATGAACTCGTCGGGGCTGCCCTCGATCGGATACTTGAAGTACCAGAGATGGCCCTTCACCTCGCGCGATTCGACCTCGAGGTCGGAGATCGCGGTCAGCATCTTGGGGTCCCAGTTGACCAGCCGCAGGTCCTTGTAGATCAGGCCCTGCTTGTAGAGTTCGACGAACACCTTGAGGACGGCCTTCGACAGGCCCTCGTCCATGGTGAAGCGCTCGCGGCTCCAGTCGCACGAGGCGCCGAGCCGGCGCAGCTGGCCGGTGATCGTGCCGCCGGAATAGGCCTTCCACTCCCAGACCTTTGCGAGGAACTCCTCGCGGTTCAGCAGTTTCTTGTTGGCGTCCGTCTTGGCGGCGCCCTCGACCGCCAGGCCGATGCCCTCCTGCTCGAGATTGCGCACCACCACCATCTGCGTGGCGATGCCGGCATGGTCGGTACCGGGCTGCCACAGCACGTCGTCGCCCTTCATGCGGCGCCAGCGGATCAGCACGTCCTGCAGCGTGTTGTCGAGCGCGTGGCCCATGTGCAGGCTGCCCGTGACGTTCGGTGGCGGGATGACGATGCAATAGGGCTGCTTCGGCGACTCCGGATGGGCGCGGAAGGCACCGGCGTTTTCCCATTCGGGATAGCGGCGGGCCTCGATTTCCTTGGGGTCGTAGGTCTTGTCGAGCATCTCTTGGCCTTAAACGAAAAACGCCACGGTTGCGACACCGTGGCGATGATGGGGGGTGGCGCCTGGGGTCAGCGGCGGGTCAGCCGGGCAATCTCGCGTTCGACATAGCGCTCGACCATTGGCGGCAGGTTGGTGTCCAACCAGTCCTTCAGCATCGGGCGCAGCATTTCCTTGACCAGCTCCTCGATGGTCTGCCCGCCGACCGACGGGCCGGGATTGGTCGCCGCTGGAGCCGGCACACTGTCCTGCACGGCCTGGTTCAGGCGCGCGAAGGCGGAACTGGCGACGCCCGCCACCCCGGCACCGACCAGGGCATCTGGCTTCGGCGGGGCTGCCGTTTCGGTCGACGGTTGCGGCATCTCCGCCGGATTAGCGGGTTCGACGTTCGACATGGATTTCGGCTCTTCGACGATATCGGTGAGAAGGAGAACGTCCTCGTTCGAGGCGGTACGCGACGGCGGCGTCATGGTGGGCGGGACGATCACGGGCGGCACCACGGCCGGCCTGGAGCCCGCACCCTGCGCACGGGCCTCGTCGTCGGAAATGATCTTGCGGATGGACGCCAGGATGTCGTCCATCGACGGCTCTTTGTTTGGGCCGCCCTTGGCGTCGGTCATTTACCGCTGCTCCCGGCAGGGGCGCTCCCCGCGACGCCTGCCGGGGACGTGGACGGCGGGATGATGCCCGTACCCGATTCGCCGCTGCTGCCCCAGCCGATCCAGCGGGAGCCGACATCCTTGTAGTAGCGCTCCTCGTCGTAATACTCGACCGGCAGCGCCAGCGTGCGCGCCGTAAGACGGCCGATTCCCGAAAGCACGCCGTAGTACGAGACCTGCACGTCATGGCGTGCCTGGATCAGGTTGACCTGAGAATTCAGCAGTTCCTGCTCGGCGTTCAACACGTCGAGGGTGGTGCGCGAACCGACCAGCGCTTCCTGCCGTACGCCGTTCAGCGCGACTTCGTTGGCCCGGACCTGCGATTCGAAAGAGGTCACGCGGGAACGTGACGAATCGAGCTGTCTCCAGGCCCGGATGACGTTTTCGGCCACCGCGCGACGGGCGCTGTCGAGTTCGTTGCGCCGCTGGCCGACAAGCTCGCGCGCCGAACGGATGCGCGACCATTCGCTGCCGTTCTGGAAGATCGGAATCACCGCCTGAACACGGACGGCGTAGTTGTAATACTTGTCGTTCGGGACCTGCAGGTCGAACTGCTGCTGCAGCGCGCCCACCAGGTTGACCTGCGGCAACAGATCGCCGACGGCCGAATTCACGCCGTAGTTGGCGGCCGTGATGCGGTGCGCGGCCGTGACGGCGCGGGGGCCGGCATCCATCGCGAGGCCAATCGCCTCCTCTTCCGACGACGGCAGGCCGCCGATCAGCGGGATTTCGCCCAGCCGGCCCGGCTTCTTGCCGATCGTGCGCTGGAACGCCGCCTCGGCGATGCGGACGTTGGTCTCGGCCTGGACGAGGTCGGCCTTGGCCAGTTCCAGGCGCGCTTCGGACTGCGAGACGTCGGTAATCGTCAATTCACCGACCCGGAAGCGCTCGCGGGTGGCGTCGAGCTGCTGCACCAGCACGCGGACGTTGTTGCGGCGGGCATCGGCGATGCCGATGTTCTGGACCAGGTCGGCATAGGACGTGACCGCCGCCAGCAGGACGTTCTGCTCGGTGTCGGCAAGCTGGGCGCGCTGCGCCTGGATGTTGGACTGCGCCTGCTTGGTCTCGGCGATCGTCTTGCCGCCGCGGAACAGCGGCTGAACCATCTGCAACGTCGTGAACTTGCCGTTCAGCGCGTAGAAGGTCGGCGCCGCACGTTGCGAGTAGGAGTCCTGCTCGACCTTGTTGTACTCGACGTTCAGCGTGACGCGCGGGCGCCAGTTGGCGACCGCCTGCGACAGCGTCTCGTCGGTCTGGCGCAGGATGGCCCGGCTCGCCAGCAAGTCGGGGTTGCTGTTGTAGGTGGTCGCAAGCGCCTCGATCAGGCTCTGTGACCACGCACTCGACGCCCCACCGAGCCCGACCGCCAGGATGCACGCTGCCGCAGCGCGGGCGCGCTTCAAGCTGGGCCGGATACGCATCGTTCTACCCTCATCTGTAGACGGTACCCTAACATCAGGCGGAACGGCATGGGTAGCCCCGAGCATGGCAAATGCCGGATCCTGCTCAGAACGTGAAGCGGGAGGGAGGCGCGAAGCCCGGCAGCGCCGGCGAGCCGGCGTCGAAAAGCGGCCGCCCGGACACGACCCCGCCCTGCTTCACGAACAGATGGGCCACCCCCAGCGCACCACTCGGGTCGGCGATTACCGTGGCGAGCCGGCCGCCCTCGGCCAACTGGTCGGAGATGGCTTTCGGCACTTCGGGGACCGCCCCCTCGATCAGGATGACGTCGTAGGGCGCACCGGCCGGGGCGCCCTGCTCGGCCTGACCGGCCACCAGTTCGACTCCCGAAAGGCCGAGATCGCTGAGGGTCTGCCGGGTTGCGGCGACCATCGCGGCGTCGGTCTCGACGGCGGCGACCGACTTGGTCAGGCGCGCGAGGATCGCCGCGCCGTACCCAAGCCCGGCGGCCACGACCATCGCCTTGTCCTCGGCCTGCGGCTGCAGGATCTGGATCAGGCGGGCCAGCACCATCGGTTCCATCATGAAACGGCCATTGCCCAGGGGCACGTCATCGTCGGCATAGGCAACCGAGCGCAGCGCCTCCGGCAGGAAGCGCTCCCGCGGAAGGTCGGCCAGGATCGCCAGCAATCCGGCATTGTTGACCCGGTTGTGCCGGAGCTGGCCTTCCAACATGT
>JAKFVZ010000580.1 GCA_021732965.1 Reyranella sp. | reverse complement strand
AGAACGCGCCGCCGATCATCACGCCGCTGCCGAGCAGCGCGATCAGGCCGAGCTGGCTGGGAAGGGGAAGGCGCTGGGCTGCGGCCATTGCAAGACCCTAGAAGAGGAACCGGACGACGACGAATCCGCCGATCAGGGCGAACAGGAAGAGCCACGTGAGCAGGGTCAGGCGCTTCTCGATGAAGGCCCGGATCGGCTCGCCGAACTTCCACAGCAAGGCTGCCACGAGGAAGAACCGCAGGCCACGCGTCAAGATGGACGCCCACACGAACGTGAAGAGGTCGAAATGCGCGGCGCCTGAAGCAATCGTCACCAGCTTGTAGGGGATCGGCGTCAGGCCCTTGATCAGGATGATCCAGGTCCCGTACTCGTCGAACCCGGCGCGGAAGGCCGCGAGACCCGCCTGCAGCCCGTAGGTCTTCACCACCCAGGCGCCCAGCGTCTCGAAGAAGAAGTAGCCGATGGCGTAGCCGAAGAGACCACCCAGCACCGAGCAGACGGTGCAGACCAGCGCGATCTTGAACGCCTTCTCCCGGTTGGCCAGCACCATCGGCACCAGCATGACGTCGGGCGGGATCGGGAAGAACGAGCTCTCCATAAAGGAGACCACGCCCATCGCGGGGATGGCGTTCTTGTGTTGGGCGAGGCGGATCACCCAGTCGTACAGGCGGCGGATCATGGGCTGCGTTCTAGCCCGCCGGCAGAGGATAGGCGAGGGCGGCATTGGAGCGCGCCACTCCAGTGGCGCATCATGATTCTTGAGCGCCACTGGCGTGGCGCACTCCGTTGCGAAATCGTGCGCTCGCGGGATGTGTGACGGTTTGGCAAAGTCGTGCCCATGAAAACGCTCCATCTCGCCCAGCCGCTCACCCTGCCCAATGGCGTCGTGCTGAAGAACCGCATCGGCAAGGCGCCGCTTACCGAGGGGCTGGCCGATGCGATGAACCGCGCCACCGAACGGCATGTGAGTCTCTACGGACGCTGGGCCGCGGGTGGCGCCGGGCTCGTCGTCACGGGCAACGTGCAGGTCGACCGTCGCTACCTCGAACGGCCGGGCAATGTGGTGATCGACGGCAACGATGGGCTCGAGGCGCTTCGGGCCTATGCGCGCGCCGGCACGGCCAACGGCACGCAGCTCTGGATGCAGATCAACCATCCCGGCCGCCAGACGCCGCGCCGCGTCTGCGACCGGCCGGTGGCACCCTCGGCGGTGCCGCTGGCGCTGCCCGAGAGCGCCTTCGCACACCCGCGCGCGATGACGGCGGAGGAAGTGGCCGACCTGCCGCGCCGCTTCGCCTATGCCGCCCGGGTGGCGCACGAGACCGGCTTTACCGGCGTGCAGGTCCATGCCGCGCATGGCTACCTGCTCAGCCAGTTCCTGACGCCGCTGGTCAACCGGCGCGACGATCGCTGGGGTGGCGACATCGCTTCGCGCGCGTTGCTGCTGCTCGAGGTCGTGCGCGCCGTGCGGGCGGCGACGGCACCCGGCTTCTGCATTTCGGTGAAGCTCAATTCGTCGGATTTCCAGCAAGGCGGTTTCTCGAACGAGGAATGCCTCCAGGTCGTGAAGTGGCTGGGCGAGGCCTCGGTCGACCTGATCGAGATTTCCGGCGGCAACTACGAGAAGCCCGCGATGATGGGGAGCGGCGCCCGGAAAAGCACAGTTCGCCGCGAGGCCTACTTCCTTGACTATGCGCGGTCGGTCCGGACGGTCGCGACCGTGCCCATCATGCTGACCGGCGGCTTCCGCACGCTCGCCGCGATGGAAGCGGCGCTGGAAGAGGGCGCGTGCGACGTGATCGGGCTCGGCCGGCCGATGTGCGTCGACACCGATCTGCCCAACCGCCTGCTGCGCGGCGAGACGGATCGCGCCGAAGCCTACGAGGAGCGCATCGTGCCCGCGAAGGCGGGCCTCGGCTGGTTCTGCCTGCAACTCATTGCCCACGGCGATGGACGCGAACCCGATCGCGAGCTGGACGGCGAGGCGGCAATTCGCGGCTATCTCGCCAACGAGGAAAGCACCGCGGCGGCGCTCGAAGGGCGTTCGTGATCCTGGGTGATGCCGGACGCGCGCCGGCCAACCCACTACATCGACGCGCGGCGCAGCCGCCTGACCAGCTCGCGATATTCGGCGATCGTCGGCAGGCTCGGATCGCGCGGCGGGCGGCCCAGGGGGATGTCGGTCGCCAGCAGCATCTCGAGCTGGCGCATGGCGTGCTCGCAGTCCGTGTAGCCGGCGCCGAGGCGCACCAGCATCTCGGCCAGCCATTCGCACTCCTTGGGATCGAGTTCGCGCCCGCGGCTCTCGACCTCGTCGAGGAACAGCTCGACATAGCGGAGCAGGGCGGCCCGGCGGGCCTTGGGATCCGGGGCCATGGCTAGCGACGAAGGGAAAAGGACTTGGAAGCGACCGTCATGCTGCGCCGTCACGAAGGTGAGCGGGAGCGCGGTACACTCGGGTCGGATGTCGCCGTCTCTCGGTCGCCGACGCTCGTGTGTCTGGCCGGCGATGGCCCGCAATAAGCCCGTCGACGGGGGATCGGCAAGCAGAATTTGGCGCCGTTGGACTACGGCCTGGCGGCGCCGGCGCGCGGGACGGGCCGGGCCGGTGCGGGACGCTTCTCCAGCCGTTCGATGCGCTGCTCGAATCCCGCCTGCATCTTCTCGAGCCGTTGCTGGAGCTGCTGGTTCTGGCTCTCGAGCTGCCTGATCTGTCCCGAGAGCGCGGCGATCGACCGTTGCAGCTCGTTCAGCCGCCCCTCGACGCCGCCCTGTGCCGCGGCGGTGCCGGGCAGCAGGATCAGCGCCAGCAGGGCGAGGCGAGGCATGGAACGGCCGCTTACTCGGCGGCCTGCTTCAGTTGGGTCGGCACCGTCTCGCCGGTGAACAGCGCGGCGCGGGCCGCCTCGTACTCTGCCTTGAGGCGGGCCACGATCTCGCCGGCCGGCGGCGCGTCATGGATCTGGCCCACGCCCTGGCCGGCGCCCCAGATGTCGCGCCACGCCTTGACCTTCATGTTGCCGCCCGAGCCGAAGTTCATCTTGCTCTTGTCGGCTTCCGGCAGCGCGTCGGGATCGAGGCCGGCGGCCGCGATGCTGCGCTTCATGTAGTTGCCGTGCACGCCGGTGAAGAGGTTCGTGTAGACGATCTCCTCGCCGTTCGAATCGATGATGCACTGCTTGTTGGCGTCGGTGGCATTGCCTTCCTTCGACGCGGTGAAGCGCGTGCCGAGATAGGCGAGGTCGGCGCCCATCGCCTGGGCCGCCAGCACCGAGGCGCCGTTGGAGATCGAGCCCGACAGCAGGATCGTGCCGTCGTAGAATTGGCGCACTTCCGGCACCAGCGCGAGCGGGGAGAGGCGGCCGGCATGGCCGCCGGCGCCGGCGCAGACCAGGATGAGGCCGTCGACGCCGGCCTTCAGCGCGCGCTTGGCGTGCGCCACGTTGGTCACGTCGTGGAACACCAGGCAGCCGTAGCGGTGGGCCGAGACGACGACGTCATCGGGCGCGCGCAGCGACGTGATCTGGATCGGCACCTTGTACTTCTCGCACATGTCGACGTCGTGCTGCAGGCGGTCGTTCGACGAGTGCACGATCTGGTTGACCGCGAAGGGCGCGACCTTCTTCTCCGGGTGCTTGGCCTTGTAGTCGGCCAGCTCGCCGGTGATGCGCTTCAGCCACTCCTCGAGCATCTCCTTCGGGCGAGCGTTCAACGCCGGGAAGGAGCCGACGACTCCCGCCTTGCACTGCTCGATGACGAGGTCCGGGTTGGACACGATGAACAGCGGCGCGCCGACCACCGGGATCGAGAGGTTGTCGCGCAGCAGGGCGGGTAGGGACATCGTTTCGCTCCTTGGATTCGTCTGTTCGTCGTGTTGGTTAGGGGCCTAGCACGGCGGCGGTCGGCGCCGCTACTTCGCCAGCTCGTAGGCGCCGCCCTTGTCCAGCGCCCGCTTGTAGGCGGGCCGGGCATGGATGCGGTCGAGGAAGCCCTTCAGCTTCGGCATCTTGTTGATCATGGGCGAGCGCGCGGTCGCGGCCTCCAGCGGGAAGCTCATCTGGATGTCGGCGGCCGTGAACTCGGGGCCGGCGAACCATTCGCGGCGCGACAACTCGCCTTCGAGGAACATGAAGTGGTTGCCGATCTGCGGCATCAGCAGCGTCTTGTCGGCGCCGCTGGAGATGGCGCGCGCCACCGGCCGCATGAAGAAGGGCAGGCGCGAGGGGATGCGGCCGAACACCAGCTTCATGAACAGCAGCGGCATCAGCGAGCCCTCCGCGTAGTGCATGAAATAGGTGTAGTGCAGCCGCTCCGGCGTGCCGGGGGCCGGCGTGAACCGGCCGCCGCCGTAGGTCTCCGACAGGTATTCGAGGATGGCGCCGGACTCGGCCAGCACCTTGTCGCCGTCGGTGATGACCGGCGACTTGCCCAGCGGATGGACGTTGCGCAACTCCTGCGGCGCCTGCATCGACGGTTGGCGCTGGTAGCGCTTCACCTCGTAGGGCAGGCCGAGTTCCTCGAGCATCCAGAGGATGCGCTGCGAACGGGAATTGTTCAGGTGATGGACGGTGATCATCCTACAGCGTACCGGGCCGCCAGTTGCCGTGGAAGCCCGCCGGGACGCGGCTGCTGAGATGGGCCAGCGCCACGGGCCCCTTGGCGATGTCGGTCGCCTCGAAAACCCCGAGGTCGCTGCGGCCTTCGGCCGAACGGAAGATCGTCGCCAGCACCCAGCCGTCGCCCTCGGCCGCCGTGTCGTGGCGCGGCACGAACACCGGCTCGCCGAACCGGTCGTCCTCGCCTGCCTTCCAGGTGGCGTTGGCGCCCTTCTTCAGGTCGTAGTGGGTGATGCCCTCGCCGCGGCGCACGCCGGCATGGGTGATGTTGCCCGACACGATCCAGCCGTGGCGGTAGTCGCTCATGCAGAAGCGCTCGTCGAAGCGCGGGAACTCGCCGGCCCGGTCGTCGAGCTGCTCCTCCTGGAAGGTGTTGGACTGGCCCGACAGATCGAAGGTCCAGCGGAACAGGCGCGCGGCCGGCGGCTCCTTGGTCGAGGGTGAGCCGTCGGGCAGCGGGAACAGCGGCGCCACGTCGTACTTCATGACGTCGATCACGATCCTGCCGTCGTCGGTCTCGAAATGGTTCATCGGATGGAACACGTAGGACGGCGGCGCGGTCACCCATTTCACGTCGGCCACCGTGCCCTTGCGCGGGATGAAGGCGATGTGCGTGCCCTTGTCCGGCTCCCAGGCGAAGGGCGGCAGGCCGCCCATGGCGCGCTCCATCGACGACGTCAGCGGGAAGATCGGCACGACGATCCAGTTCTTCGTCACCGCGAAGTCGTGGATCATCGAGGGGAAGGGACCGTCGAGGATCTCGGCGCGCGTCACCGTGCCGTCCGCGGTCACGGTCTGGAGGCTGACTTCCTTGGTGAAGCGGCCGGTGGCCGAGTAACCGAAGAAGATCATCTCCCCGGTTTCGGGATCGAACTTCGGGTGCGCCGTGAACGGCCCGATCAGCTTGTCCCCGAACGTCTCGTAGCCGCCGTCCTTCGGTCCGACCGGCATCAGGCTCTTCGGGTCGAGCGAGAAGGGCGCGTGGGCCTCTTCCAGCGCCAGCAGCTTGCCGCCATGCCAGACGATATTGGTGTTGGCGATGGTCGAGTTCAGCGCGAACACGCGCGGGTCGGTGTAGCGCGGATTGCCGAAGGTGCCGGAAAGGCCCTCGCCCTCCTCGTTCTCGATCTTCCACTTCGGCGTCCGCACCCAGCGGTTCTTGTAGGAGACGTTGCCGTTCTCGATGTGAAAAGCATGGATCATGCCGTCGCCGCCGAACCAGTGATAGGGCCCGCGTGGCGCGAACTGCGGATTGGGCCCGTTGCGGTAGAGCGTGCCGCACAGCTCCTTCGGCATCTCGCCGCTGATCTGGAGGTGCCCCGCATCGGCCTCGGTGTTGACCGGCGCGAAGTAGCCCTTGAGGAACGGATTGTCGGTCGGAAATGCCTTGGCCACGGGAAGTCTCCTTCTGGGTAACGCCGTGTATCTATGAGAGGTTATAGATACACGCCGTTTCCCGCAAGGGCAGAGTTGAGGGGGCACGGCATCCATTGTCGATTGGCAAGTCGGGGCGTACCCTGCGCGAAGTGAGCAAAAGAATGTCAGCCGTCTCGAGTGTCCTTACGACCGTGAATGCGCCGCACAGGGAAAAGCTGGACGCGCGGGCTCTCGTTTATTGCCTGAACCATCCGGAAGCTGCGAAGGCAGCCCCTGGTCACATGTCGGCTTTCTTCGGTGAAGTTACTCCCGATTTGCAAAGGGCTTTTGCCGGTGCGTTCAATGTCAGCGAAGTCACGCTGATTGCCGCCGCCAAGGCATTTGGCAAGTACTCGGGGGAAGCATACCCACTCGCTGCGTGAACGCGATCAAACCCAGTTGGGCACGCTTGTTCCGTATCGCATGTTCATTGATCCGGCAGGTCAATGTCGAGCATCCGATCATTGACAGGTGGTCTTTCGGCGGGGGCACCGCGATGATGCTTCAGATCGGCCACCGGCAAAGCGAAGACGTCGATATTTTTCTGCAGGATCCCCAGCTTCTTTCCTATCTCGACCCGAAACTCCGCGACTTCAAGTTCGAGATCATGCCGTCCGACTACCAAGGTGATGGGGCGCACTTTCTAAAGTTGGCATTCGATCGAATTGGCGAAATCGACTTCATCGTCAGCCCGCAACTGACAGACAGACCGTCCACGCGCCGAAAGGTCGAGGACGAGGACGTCGATGTGGAAACGATTGCCGAAATTATCACGAAAAAGGTCCATTTTCGTGGGACACACATCAAGCCGCGAGACATCTTCGATATCGCCGCTGCAGCAAGAGTGGACCGGGAGTCGATTGTCGGTGCCCTGCGGATGTACAGGAAAGACGTCGCGTCGACGCTGGCCGCGATGGATCGGCTGAATCCTGATTTCATCAATGCAACGATTGCCGCCTTGGCTATCGACGACAAATATCGGGTCGTGGCCGCAACGGCTCTCGACGATGCCAAGGCACTTCTTCGAGCTGTTTGATCGGCGATGGTTTTCCTTTCCAGCCGCATCTCCTGGCATCAATGACTTCCATTGCTTGGTCGAGATCGGTTAGTCAGGTGCCAGCATGAACTCAAGCAATCCCCTCCTGCCGCCCGGCTACTCCGCCGTTCCGCCCGGCCATGTCGCCACGGTCGTGACGAGCCTCGAGATGTTGGCTCGCCCGCCGGCGCGTTCGATGCATCCGTTTCCGCAAGACGTCACGCTGGAGCCGCTGGAGCGCACGGTCGCGGCCTATCGTGCTCTCTATCGAGCGGTGGGGACGGAGTGGCTGTGGTTCTCGCGGCTGGTCATGGCGGACGAGAAGCTGCAGGCGATCCTCGACAATCCGCAGGTGGAGTTCCTGGCATTGCGCAAGGATGGGCGCGATGCGGGCATCCTCGAACTCGACTTCAGCCAGGCCGGCGAATGCGAGCTCGCGTTTTTCGGCGTCACGCCGGACATGGTTGGTACGGGCGTCGGGCGGAGCCTTATGAACAAGGCAATCGCGCGGGCCTGGTCGCGGCCCATCAAGCGATTCTGGGTGCATACCTGCACGCTCGACCATC
>JAKFVZ010000001.1 GCA_021732965.1 Reyranella sp. | reverse complement strand
GCGCGCAACGATGCGCTGCACGAGCTGGAGATCGCCTTCAAGCAGATCGCGCCCGGCC
The DNA here is from genome assembly GCA_021732965.1 of Reyranella sp. Classification (GTDB taxonomy): domain Bacteria; phylum Pseudomonadota; class Alphaproteobacteria; order Reyranellales; family Reyranellaceae; genus Reyranella. The sequence goes on along the minus strand of JAKFVZ010000001.1, from coordinate 7,593 downwards.
GCCAGACGCCGCCATGGCTGGTCGACCGCGTGTTCCGCAACCTGCTGGTCGACGCGACCGGCAACGCGCACCGCACCGAGTTCTGCATCGACAAACTGTTCACGCCCGATGCGGCGGCCGGCCGCCGCGGGCTGCTGGAGTTGCGCGCCTTCGAGATGCCGCCGCACTGGCGCATGAGCGTGGCCCAGCAGGCGCTGCTGCGCGGGCTCGTCGCCAAGTTCTGGGACCGCCCCTACGAGCGGCCGCTCAGCCGATGGGGCACGCGCCTGCACGACGATTTCATGCTGCCGCACTTCGTGTGGCAGGATTTCAACGACGTGCTCTCCGATCTCGGCGAGGCAGGTTACGCCTTCGCGCCGGAATGGTTCGCGCCGCATTTCGAGTTCCGTTTCCCGCGGCTGGGCGAAGTGGCGCAGCGCGGTCTCGAACTCGAGCTGCGGCACGCACTGGAGCCCTGGCATGTCCTGGGCGAGGAGCCCGGCGGCGGCGGCACGGTGCGCTACGTCGACTCCACGGTCGAGCGCCTGCAGGTCAAGGTCGCGGGCCTCAACGACCAGCGGCACGTCATCGCCTGCAACGGCTGGCGGCTGCCCTTGCGCGCCACCGGCACGGCTGGCGAGTATGTCGCTGGCGTGCGTTATCGCGCCTGGCAGGCGGCCAACTCGCTGCACCCGACCATCGGCGTGCACGCGCCGCTCACCTTCGACATCCACGATACCTGGAGCGGCCGTTCGATCGGCGGCTGCACCTATCACGTCGCTCATCCGGGCGGCCGCAACTACGACCGCGTGCCCGTGAACGCCAACGAGGCCGAGGCTCGCAGGCGTGCCCGTTTCTTCGCCATCGGACATACCGGCGGAACGTCGCCGGAACCGCGGCCCCTCGCCAATCCGGAGCATCCGCTGACGCTCGACCTGCGGCGGGCATAGGCCCTATAGTCCGCCCGCCTCACAGGCAGTCCAACAACCGTTTCACATTTTCTTCGGGCCCATGGAGTCGTTGCGCGGCCTCTCTTCCTCGCCGGCAAGCGCATACGATGAACTGGTCACCGGCCAGAAGTCGATCCGCTACCACTGGCAAGGCATTCTGAGCGTCATCCGCTCGCTCCCGGGCGGGTTGGGCGAGCGCGTCGAGAGCGCGCGCCGCCAGCTCGAAGAGTCCGGCGCCACGGTCAACCTGCTGGACGATCGCGGCGCGGCGCGCTGGACGTTCGACCCCCTGCCGCTCGTCATCGCGCCCGACGAATGGGCGCAGATCGAATCCGGCCTGATCCAGCGCGCGCGCCTGCTCGACAGGGTGCTGGCCGACATCTACGGGCCGCAGACGCTGCTGAAGGAGCATCTGCTGCCGCCGATGCTGGTGCATGCCAACCGGCACTTCCATCGTCCAGCACGGGTCACCGACGGCGTGGCGCCGCAACAGCATCTCGGCCACTACGCGGTCGATCTCGTGCGCCTGGGCGACGGGCGCTGGCACGTGCTCGCCGATCACACCGAGCTTCCCGCAGGTGCCGGCTACGCGCTCGAAATGCGTCGCGTGCTGGCGCGCAGCCTGCCGGAAGCCTTTCGCTCCATCCCGGTCCGCCATCTGCGACCCTTCGTCGACCGCTGGCACGAATCCCTGCGTTCGCTCGCACCGGCCGCCGTGACGCAGCCCAACATGGCGGTGCTGACGCCGGGATCCCTGTCGGCGACCTACTTCGAGCACGTCTATCTCTCGCGCGTCCTGGGCGTCCCCCTGGTCGAGGGTGGCGATATCGTCGCGCGCGACGGCCAGGTCTCGATCAAGACGCTGGCCGGCCTGCGCCCCGTCCACGTGCTGCTGCGCCGCCTCGACAGCGCCTTCGCCGATCCGCTGGAAATGCGTGCCGATTCGGCACTGGGCATCACCGGCCTGGTGGAGGCCACGCGCAGCGGCAAGATCGCGCTCGCCAATGCGCTGGGCTCGGGCGTGGTCGAGACGCCCGCCATGATGCCGTTCCTGGAGCGGCTGGGCGAACGGCTGCTGGGCGAGAAGTTGGAACTGCCTTCGCTCGATGTCTGGTGGCTGGGCGAGCCGGCAGCCCTGAGCTTCGCGCTGGCCAATCTCGATCTCATGATCGTGCGTCCCTGCCTCGGCCAGGATCGCGAGCCCATCGTCGTGGGCATGCTGGAGGCCCCGGAGCGCAAGGCGCTGGTCGAGCGCATCCGCGCCCAGCCCGGCCAGTTCGTCGCGCAATACCCCATGACGCCTTCGCTCACGCCCAGATGGGACGGCGAGACTCTCGTGCCGTCGGCCGTGGTGCTGCGCGCCTTCGTGGTGGCTGATCACGATACCTATCACGTGCTGCCGGGCGGCTTGGCCCGGGAGCCCGATGGCGACACGGCGTTGCGCTCCCTGTCCCGCCTGCACGGCACGCTGAAGGACGTCTGGGTCCTTGCCGAGGATGCTGCCGACGTCCAGCTTCCGCCGACGAGACGCTTCCATCAGCTCGCCGTCGAGCGCAGCAGTGCGGACCTGCAGAGCCGGGTCGCCGACAATCTCTTCTGGCTCGGCCGCTACATCGAGCGGCTCGACAACGATGCGCGCATGTTGCGCACGGCCGCGGCGCGGGTGGCGCAAGGCGCCGTCGGCCCGCGCGACGCGGTCGAACTCAGGCTGCTCGGCCGTCTGCTCGACCAGAACAATCTGATGGATCACTCATCCGCCCTCGCCCCGCCTGAGAGTGCGCTGTTCCAGCAGGGGCTGGCGGCCGTGGCCACCGACGATCGCGGTCTCGCCACCGTGCTCGACGGCATCCAGCGCCTGACCGCCACCATGCGGGACCGGTTCTCGGTCGACATGACGGTCGCCGCCGGGCCCGAGATGATCGAGGTTCGCAAGCGCCTGCTGGCGGCACGCGGCAACCTCGATCCCCTGCTTGCCGCGCTCGACGAGATCGTGCGGTTCGTCGCCACGCTGTCGGGGCTCGCGCAGGAGAACATGACGCGCGGCACGGGATGGCGCTTCCTCGATCTCGGCCGACGGCTCGAACGGGCGCTGCACGTCCTCACCTCCGCACTTGGCCCCTTCACCCTCTCGCCGATCGACTGGGACGCCTCCATGCGTCTCGCGCTCGAACTGTGCGACAGCACGATCACCTATCGGACGCGCTATCTCGGCCAGCTCCAGCCCGCGCCCGTTCTCGACCTCGTGATCCTCGACGATGCCAACCCACGCGGGCTGGTGTTCCAGCTTCGCGCCATCAAGGGCCATCTCGACTATCTGGCGCGCGCCTCGGGCGTCACCGTCGCCGCGCCGCCGGACTCGCTGGAGATCGACCTCGAAGCGGTCGTGCGGCAGTTCGGAGGCGACGAGCAGGCGTGGCGCCACGAAGGGCTGGCGCTCGCCATGCTGCGCGACGTCACCTCCGACACCGAGCAACACCTCGACCGGCTGTCCGAGGCCATCACGCGCGCCTATTTCTCCCACGTACCGGCGGCGCAGGCCGTCGGTTCCTCGGGCAGTTGAGGGGAGGACCGCCGTGCACTACCTGCTCTCGCACCGCACGACCTACACCTACGCCAGCACGGTCGACTCGGCGCACCATATCGCTCACCTGCGCGCCCGCGACTTTCCCGGCCAGAAGGTCAGCGCCATCGGCATCGTGACGAGCCCGCTGCCGGCGCTTGCCGTGCAGCACGTCGACCATTTCGGCAACCTCATCGACATCTACCGGATCGACAAGCCCCACACGCGCTTCGACATCGAGGTGCGGGCCGAAGTCGACGTGAGCTTCCCGGAGCCGCCGCCCGCCGCCTCGACTCCGGCCTGGGAAGACATTCGGGAATCGCTGTTCGGCGACGGCTTTCCCGTGCCGGTCGAAGCGAGCGAATTCGTCCACGATTCGCCCCTCGTGCCGAGCGTCGAGGCGCTGCGCGACTATGGCGCCCGGTCGTTCACCGCCGGGCGGCCGATCCTCGAGGCGGCGCGGGAACTGACCTCGCGCATCAAGGCGGATTTCGAGTACCACCCCGGCGCCACCGACATCTCGACGCCGCTGGGCGACGTCTTCGCCGGCAAGGCCGGCGTCTGCCAGGACTTCGCGCATGTCCAGATCGCGGCGCTGCGGGCGCACGGGCTCGCGGCGGGCTACGTGTCCGGCTACATCCGCACGATCCATTCGCGGGAGGAGATCGCCCTGCGCGGCGCCGATGCGAGCCATGCCTGGGTCGCCGTCTGGTGCGGCGAGGCGGCCGGCTGGGTCCATCTCGACCCGACCAATGACCTGATCGCGCACGAGGATCACGTCGCCGTGGCCTGGGGTCGCGACTTCTCCGACGTGAGCCCGCTGCGCGGCGTCATCCTGGGCGGCGACTCCCATTCCTACGGAGTCGCCGTCACTCTGGTCCCGACGGGCTAGAGGCAGAGTCCGCCTCCCCATTCAAATGGGGAGGTGTCGCCGTCTTCCGGCGACGGAGGGGTCAGACTGTGCGGCATCGCCAGGTCTGACCCCATCGCCCCGTATGACGGGGCACTTCCCCATCTGAATGGGGAAGAAACCCGTCAGCCCAAAAAATCCTTCGTCCAGCGCGCGTAGTCGGCGTCGCGCGTGACCTTCTTCATCAGTTCGGGGCTGGCGACGCCCTGCAGTTTCGACGGCTGCGTGCCTTCGCGCAGCGCCTTCAGCGTCTCATAGGTCGCCTTCACCGCCGCCGCGAAGGGCTGGTGGCCCTGCAGCGCGATGCGAACGCGGCGCGCGCCGAGATAGGCGAGATCCGTCAGGTCGCCCGACACGCCACCCAGGATGATCGGCAGCCTTGTCGCCTCGGAGATCGCGTCGAGCTCGGCACGGGTGCGAACGCCGACGAAGAACAGCGCGTCGACGCCCACCTCCTCGTAGGCCTTGCCGCGCGCGATCGCGTCGTCGAGGCTGGTGATCGTCACCGCGCTGGTGCGGCCCGCGATGCATAGGTCCGGATCCTGTCGGCCGCCCAGCGCCGCCTTCATCTTTCCGACGCCTTCCTCGATCGAGATCAGCCGCGGTGCCGTGGTGCCGTGCGGCGTCGGCAGGTCGGTATCCTCGAGGCTGAGGCCGCTGACACCCGCAGTTTCGAGCTCCTCGACGGTGCGGCGCACGTTCAGCGCGTTGCCGTAACCGTGGTCGGCGTCGACCATGAGCGGCAGGTTCCCGGCCCGGTTGATGCGATAAGCCTGGCCCGCGAACTCACTCAAGGTGAGAACGATCAGGTCGGGGGCTCCCAGCACGGTCATGGACGCGACCGAACCGGCGAACATGCCGATCTCGAAGCCCAGATCCTCGGCGATCCGTACCGAAATCGGATCGAACACCGAGCCCGGATGAATACAGCGGTCGCCCGCGAGCAACGCCCGGAAACGCTTCCGGCGATCGGTCCAGTGCATGAAGAATCTCCCCTCGTTCCCTTCTCCTTACCAAACGGGAGGGCTGCCATGCAGCGGCGGATTTCGAAGGGCAAACTGGATCGCCCCCGCAACGATCCGGCTGCTGGTTCCTGATGGCCGGGGTGGTCTATTATTTCCTCGGGCTGGAAACCAAAGGCATGGATCGACCGGGAACCGGCGACCGCCTGACAGGCACATTCGTTCGAAGAGGTCGATCATGGATACGCTGATCCTGTCTGCCGCCGATCTCGCCGGCGACCCCGCCGTGATCGCGCGCGCCGAGGCCGTCCGACCGGCCGTCGAGGCCGCTTCGAATCAGATCGAGGAGACGCGCCGGTTGCCGCCGGCCCTCCTCGACAAGCTCCATGAAGCGCAGCTGTTCCGTCTGCTGCTGCCGCGTTCCTCGGAGGGGATCGAGACCGATCCCATCACGTTCTTCCATGTGATCGAGACGATCGCCCGCGGCGACGCCTCGACCGCCTGGTGCCTGAGCCAGGCCGGCGGCTGCGCCATGTCGGCCGCCTATCTCGACCTGCCAGTGGCGCGGTCGATCTTCGGCGACGATCCGCGCGCCGTCCTGGCCTGGGGCCCCGGGCCGAGGGTCAAGGCGGTGGAGTGCGAGGGCGGATACAAGGTGACGGGCGTCTGGGCCTTCGCCTCGGGCGGCCGCCACGCGACATGGCTCGGCGCCCACTGCCCGATCTTCCAGGCCGACGGCTCGCCGCGCCTCGACGAGAACGGTCGTCAGCAGGAGCGCACGATGCTGGTGCGGACCGGCGACGTTCAGTGGACAGACATCTGGAACACGGTCGGCCTGCGCGGCACGGCCAGCGACCAGTTCGCCCTCAACGACTTCTTCGTCCGCGCCGACCATTCGATCACCCGCGAGTTCGAGCTCGAATGCCGTGAGAGCGGCCCGCTCTACCGCATGGGTGCCGGCACCTGCTACCAGGTGGGCTTCGCGGGCGTGGCCTGCGGCATCGCCCGCGGCGCGCTCGACTGCTTCCTCGACGTTGCCCGCAACAAGGTGCCGCGCGGCCTCAAGAGCCCGATCCGCGACAATGCGGTGGTGCAGTCCAATCTCGCGCAGGCCGAGGTCAATCTCCGGTCCGCCCGCGCCTTCCTGCTGCAATCGATGGCCGGTATCTGGAAGGACCTCTCGGCCGGCAACACGATCACCGTCGAACAGCGCATCACCATCCGCATGGCCGCGACCAACGCCATCCACAAGGCCAAGGACGCCGTCGACTTCGCCTACAATGCGGCGGGCGCCACGGCGATCTTCGAGAACCATCCGCTGGAACGGCGCTTCCGCGACGTCCACACCGTGACCCAGCAGCTGCAGGGCCGGCTTTCTCATTTCGAGACCGTCGGCGCCTGGATGATGGGCGCCGATGCCGACCTCACGTTCGTCTGATCAAACTACGGAGACCGACCATGCCGCTGGGCCCCTTGCAGCACTACACGATCGAACCGTCGAATCTCGAAGCGACCAAGGACTTCTATTGTGACGTGCTCGGCCTCGAGAATGGCGACCGTCCGCCGCTCGGCTTCCCCGGCTACTGGCTCTATTCCGGCGGCGTGGCCACCGTGCACCTGCTGGGCGAGCGCAAGCCGCGTGAGGGCATCGTCGTGCGCGGCACCGAGAAGAAGTTCGAGGACACCGGCCGCTTCGACCATATCGCTTTCGCCGCCAGCGACCTGCCCGGCGTGCGCAAGCGCCTGCAGTCGAAGAACGTGACGTTCCGCGAGCAGATCGTCCCGCGCACCGGCGCGGCGCAGATCTTCCTCTACGATCCCGACGGCGTCGGCGTGGAACTGAACTTCCCGGCGGAAGAGGTCCAGGCGGAAGCCAGGACCTAGTGCTTCTTTCCTTCGAGATCGAGAAGGTCGAGCCCCTCGCCGACGGCGCGCCGTTCGGCGACGCGGGCACCTACGAGCGCGTCATCGCCGTCGCCAAGGGCGAGGTCGACCCGACGCTGCCCGGCAATCGGGGTATCGCCCTGATCGACAAGGCGCCGCGCAATGCCGCCGGCAAGGTCGAGTACGCGACCAGCGTCTTCATCCTGCGACCGAAGGATTCTGCACGCGGCAACGCCCGCATCCTCTACGAAGTGAACAATCGCGGCCGCAAGATGCTGTTCGGGAACATCGCCGACGGCCCGCAGGGTGTGAACGACCCGAAGACCCTGGCCGATCTCGGCAACGCCT
>JAKFVZ010000412.1 GCA_021732965.1 Reyranella sp. | reverse complement strand
GATGGCGCGGCCTTCGTCGACGATGCCCGTGGACTGCTGGCGCGGGCCGATGCGCTCGCCGCCGAAGTGCGCGAGCGCGGCCGCCGGCGGTCGCGCAGCCTCATTCGCGTCGGCGCGATCGATACCGCCGCAGCCGGCCTCGTGCCGGTGCTGCTGCACGATTTCCGCGAGCTTCGCGCGGCGGCCACTGTTCAGCTGGTCGAGGACAAGACCGTCCGGCTGGTGCCGAAGCTTCTGTCCGGCCGGCTCGACATCGCCTTCATCCGGCCGCCCGAGCGGCTCGACGAGCGCATCGAGGCGATGATGCTCTTTCATGAGACGCCGGTCGTCGCCGTGCCCTCGCGGCACCAGTTGGCGAGCCGGCGCCGTCTTTCCATCGAGGCGCTGGCGGATGAGCCGATGATCGTGCCCGACCGCAGTTCGCGCCCGCACAGCCACGATCTCACGATCAAGCTCTTCGAGCGCGCCGGTCTTCGACCCAGGCTGGCACAGAGCGCTGAGGAGAAGCAGACGATCGTGCACCTCGTCGCCGCCGGTCTGGGCCTAGCGATCGTACCGAGGTCGGCTGCGCGCCTGGGTGTCTCGGGTGTCCGCTTCGTGCCGCTCCTGTCACGCGAAGCACTCGGCCTCGACCTGCTGCCGATGGCGGTGGCCTGGCTGCGCAATGCACGCGACCCGCTACGCGACGAAATCCTCGACCTGCTCCGCCTGCACCTGCCGCGCTACGCAGCGGGTGCGTGACCGTTCAGAACGACATTCGACAGCTACTTCGCGCGTTCGAGATAGCTCTCGAAGACGCCGACATGGACGAAGGCCGCGTCTGCGGAGTCCGACCACAGGTCGCGTGAATCGAAGCGGACGTCGTAGGTCGGCTCGTCCTCGGCCTCGACGCCGTGGCCGTGGGCGTCGGGGAACGGGTAGGGCGGCGACACGCCGACCACCACGCCGCTCTTGCCGCGGATGTAGCCCGGCATGCGGACATGGCCGGGAACGTAATCCGTCTTCACCGTGACCTTGTCACCGACCTGGAGCGGCTGGCGCGTGGCGACGTTGCCGCGGCCGGGGGCACTGGGCGAGGAGAGCGGGAAGGCGCCTCCGGCGCGACGTTCCAGCTCCTCCTGGGTGAGGATGCCCTTCTCGACGCACAAGGTCGCGAGGCTGGTCAGAGAGCGCTCGTAGTAGCTGGCCGATAGATAATGCCGCGGCTCCATGCGTTCGATGGCGTGGCGGTACTCGTCCATGTTGAAGATCCCGAGCTTCACCGCGAGCGAGTAAAGCGCGTTGACCCGCTTCTCCCACGGCTCGTGGAAGGTCTGGGCGCGAAGGGAGTAGCGAACGCGGCCGAAGCCGTGCTTGCCGCCGAGATCGTGCATGCCGTCCATGGTCGACCCCGTTCCCTAGAGACGCGAAACGCCGATCATGGCGTCCTTGGTGACGAGGCCAGCGAGCTTCTCCTCGGACCAGCCCTCGGTGCCGGCCGGTCGCACCGGCAGCACCATGTAGCGCGTGTCGGCCGTGGTATCCCAGACGCGGATCTCCATGTCGGCCGGCAACTCCAGGCCCATCTCCTTGAGCACGGTGCGCGACTGGCGCACGACGCGGGCACGGTACTCCAGGTCCTTGTACCAGTCCGGCGGCAGGCCGATGATCGAGAAGGCCGTGCACGAGCAGAGCGTGCAGCAGATCACGTTGTGGACCTTGGGCGTGTTCTCCAGCACGACCAGGTGCCGGTGATGCGGCGGCATCGACAGGCCGAGTTCGGTGACGGCCTCCCGGCCGTTGGCAAACAGGCGCTCGCGGAAGGCGGGATCGGTCCAGGCCTTGGCGACGACGCGGGCGCCGTTCTCCGGCACCCATTCCTCCTCGGCTAGATGCTTGAACTCACGGATGAAGTTCTCGGGCTCCATGCCGCGCTCGTGGAAGGCTTCCTGGATCGCGTCGACGCGCTTCTCCACGGGGGCGGTGGCTTGGTGGTGATGAGTCTGGTCGGGCATGTCGTTTTCTCCCAGGCGGCGTCAATTCTGGCCAGCAAGTATAGGAAACGCGCGCCATCGCGTCACTTGCTCCCCGCCGTCCGCGCGGGCTAGAGAGGCCCGCCCAACAGGAGTTTTTCTCATGAGCGCCATAGCCGAAGTCCGCGGCCGCGAAATCCTCGACAGCCGTGGCAATCCCACCGTCGAAGTCGAGGTCGAACTCGACAGCGGCGCGGTCGGCCGCGCGGCCGTCCCGTCCGGCGCCTCGACCGGCGCGCACGAGGCGGTCGAGCTGCGCGACGGCGACAAGAAGCGCTATGGCGGCAAGGGCGTGCTGAAGGCCGTCGCCGCCGTGAACGGCGAGATCATGGACCTGCTGTCCGGCCTCGACGCGCTGGAGCAGATCAAGATCGACCGCGCCCTGATCGAGCTCGACGGTACCCCGAACAAGGGTCGCCTCGGCGCCAACGCGATCCTCGGCGTCTCGCTGGCCGTCGCCAAGGCCGCCGCGATGGAAAGCGGCCTGCCGCTCTACCGCTATGTCGGGGGCAGCCAGGCCTCGGTGCTGCCGGTGCCGCTGATGAACATCATCAACGGCGGCGCCCATGCCGACAACCCGATCGACATCCAGGAATTCATGATCATGCCGGTGAAGGCGGATCGCTTCGCCGACGCGCTGCGCATGGGCGCGGAGGTGTTCCACGCGCTGCGCGGGCAGCTGCACGACGCCGGCCACAACACCAACGTGGGCGACGAGGGCGGCTTCGCGCCGAACCTCGCGACGGCCGACGAGGCCCTGTCCTTCGTCATGAAGGCGATCGAGAAGGCCGGCTACAAGCCCGGCGAGGACGTGATGCTGGCGCTCGACCCGGCCTCGACCGAGTTCTTCAAGAAGGGCAAGTACGAGATGGAGGGCGAGGGCAAGTCGTTCGATGCCGCCGGCATGGTCGACTACTACGCCGATCTCGTGAAGCGCTACCCGATCGTATCGATCGAGGACGGCATGGCCGAGGACGACATGAAGGGCTGGAAGGCCATCACCGACAAGCTCGGCAAGAAGATCCAGCTGGTCGGCGACGACCTGTTCGTCACCAATCCGAAGCGCCTGGAGCAGGGGATCAAGGACGGGCTCGCCAACGCGATCCTGGTCAAGGTGAACCAGATCGGCACGCTGACAGAGACGATGGAAGCCGTGTCCATGGCGCGCAATGCGAGCTACGGCGCGGTGATGTCCCACCGCTCGGGCGAGACCGAGGATTCGACCATCGCCGACCTCGCCGTCGCCACCAACTGCGGCCAGATCAAGACCGGCTCGCTGTCGCGCTCGGATCGCCTCGCCAAGTACAACCAGCTCCTGCGCATCGAGGAGCAGCTCGGCACCCAGGCCCGCTACGCCGGCACGTCGATCCTGCGCGGGTAGCGCCGGCTGGAACGGAATGATCAAGGGTCGCTGCGGCGGCCCTTTTTCATGACTCGGTTCTAATAGTTGACGAAGTCAATCAATTGATTGACCATGGCAACCATATCGGGAGATTGTCATGGCAGCGTCGTCGCTCGCGTCCCGCATCGAGGCGGTGCGTCGTTTCTCGCGCTTCTACACCCGCCGCATCGGGGTGCTGGAAGAGACCCTCCTTCACAGCCCGTTCACGTTGCCCGAGGGCCGGCTGGTCTACGAGATCGCCAACCGCGATCGGCCGACTGCGCAGGAGCTGTGCCGCGACCTCAGCCTCGACCCCGGCTATGTCAGCCGCATGCTGAAAGGGTTGGAGAAGAGGGGCTGCGTCGCCCGAACGCGCTCGCAATCCGACAAGCGCCAGACCGAGCTTACGCTGACGGCAAAGGGCCAGAAGCTCTGGGGCGCCATGAACGAGCAGTCGCGGCAGGACATTGCCATGCTGCTCGCCGAATTGCCGGTGGAGCGACAGGACAAACTGGTGAAGGCACTGGAGACGGTCGAGAAGCTGCTCGACGAGCCGCCGGAGAAGCGTGTGCCCTTTACGCTACGGCCGCACCAGCCGGGCGACATGGGCTGGATCATCCGCCGCCAGACCCAGCTCTATGCCAACGAGTTCGGCTGGGACGGTACCTTCGAGGCGATGCTGGCGGAGATCTCGGCGAAGTTCATCAAGAAGTTCGATCCGAAGTCCGACAATTGCTGGATTGCCGAGCGCAACGGCGAGATCGTGGGTTCGGTGTTCCTCGTGCGCGCGGGCAAGAGCACGGGGCAGCTCCGCATGCTGTACGTCGAGTCGACGGCACGCGGCCTCGGCATCGGCCAGGCCCTGGTCGCGGCCTGCATCGAGGATGCTCGCGCCAAGGGCTACAAGAAACTGATGCTGTGGACCAACGACATCCTGGTCTCGGCGCGCAAGATCTACGTCGCCGCGGGATTCCGGCTGATCAAGGAAGAGAAGCACGACAGCTTCGGCAAGAAGCTGGTCGGGCAGTTCTGGAACCTCGACCTGTGAACCGTCCCGGCCCGCTCTGGGCCGCGGCCGGCACCGGCATCCAGGTCGGCGCCGCCATGGTGGCGACGCGCTACGTCGTCGACGCGGCCGGACCGGGGTCGCTCGGCTTCCTGCGCTACCTGATCGGTCTCGTCTGCCTTGTGCCGGCGCTGTGGCTGCGGCCCTGGCGAACCATCGCCCCGCGCGATCTCGTGCCGATCGGCCTTCTGGGTATTGGTCAATTCGCAGCGCTGATGGTGCTGCTAAATTACTCCTTGCAGCACATCCCCGGGGCGCGCGCCTCGCTGCTATTCTCGACCTTCCCGCTGATGACGATGATCCTGTCGGCGCGGCTCGGCCGCGAGCGCTTCACGCCAGCCAAGGTCGGCGGCTCGCTCCTCACCTTCGTCGGAGTGGCCATCGCTCTGGGTGGGGCGGCGATGGCGGCCCAACCGCAGCACGGCTCGGTCTGGCTCGGCACGCTGGCTGCGCTGGGATCGGCTTTGTGCGGCGCCGTCTGCTCCATCTTCTATGGACCCTACGTCGCGCGCTACTCGGCGCTGCACGTCACGGCCTTCGCCATGTTCGTGGCGGTGCTGGCATTGGCCAGTGTGGCCGCCAGCGAGGGATTTTTTCTCACCTGGCCGCACTTCAGCGGCAGCGACATCGCGGCCATCGTCTTCATCGGCGTTTCGAGTGGGATCGGCTTTTTCCTGTGGGTCTATGCGCTGGGCAACGCACCGCCGACCCTGGTCACGATCTTCCTGGGCCTCGGTCCCGTGACGGCGGCACTGGGCGGCACACTGCTATTGGGCGAGCCGCTGCCGGTCGCCGCGCTGCTGGGGCTCGCTTGTGTCCTCGCCGGCCTGTGGTGGGCGCTCAAGCCCGGCGCACAAGCTGATTAAGAGTCAGCTGCCGCTCTTTTCGCGTCGCCCGCCGCGAAATGTGCCATCTGGTCGGCGTGGACCTTCTTGAAAGCGGGTCGGTCGGTGATTCGGGTCACGTAGGCTTCGGTCGCCGGCCGGTCGCCGAAGGCGCGGACCTTGCCGACGCGCAGGACGTCCGCCATCAGCAGGTCGGCTGCGGTGAAACGATCGGCTGCCAACCATTGCCGCCCGCCCAGTACCTTCTCGAGCTGGTCGAGCCGGTTGCCCATCCAGCCGGTCAGGGCATTGTCCTGCTGGCCCGTCATGGTCAGGAACCACCATGGCACGCTCACCATCTCGATCGAGTTGAGCGCGGCGAACATCCATTCCAAGGTCGCCACTTCCCCGGCAGGATCGCGCGGCATCAGCTTTTCGCTCTTGCGGGCGAGATGCATCAGCCCGGCGCCGCTCTCGAACAGTTCCAGGTCGCCATCGGTCAGGAAGGGCACCTGGCCGAACGGCTGCTGCGCCAGGTGATTGGTCTTGCGCCCATCGAACGGCACGGTGCGCACGGAATAGGGAAGGCCGGCTTCCTCGCAGGCCCATCGCAGCCGCAGATCGCGAACGAAGCCGCGCGGACCCTTGGGCACCCAGTCGTAGGTCCAGACGATCAGTCCGCTCATGTGGTCAGCCTCGCAAAAGCCGCTAAGGGCCTCCAATTAAACGAAAAATCTTGACGGAAGGCCACAATATGTTGCCATATGCTTGCAGGAACGCAGCATATGTTGTTGAGACCCCGTCAGATTCTGGCTCCCGTCATCTTCGCCACGGTATTCGGCTATTTCGGATACCATCTGGTGAACGGTGACCGTGGCCTGCTGGCCATGGCCCATCTCCAGCGCGAAGTCCTGATAGCCGAACAGAACCTCGCGGAGGCCGAGGCCACCCGCAAGATCTGGGAACGGCGTGTTGCTGCCCTGCGCAACCAGAGCCTTGAACCGGACATGCTGGACGAGCGCGCGCGCGTGCTGCTGAACTTCTCCCGCAAGGACGACATCATCGTCTTCATGCCGACGCGCTGACGACGTTTTGATCTGGATGACGCCGTGCTCAAGGTTCGCCTCGCGGTCATCTGAAAGAAACTGTCCGGTGCGATCCATGGTTTGCAAACAATCGCTCAATTGCTGCGGCGCACGCGCGTCGAGTGTGTTTTTTCCTGCTAGATCAAACACATCGCCGTCTGCAATGCTATAAGCCGAAGCGAGTTCACGAGGGGACTGCCATGGCGAAGCCGGCCACGAAGCCGAAAGTCGATACTTCTCCCGCCAAGGCGAAGTCGCCTCCCAAGCAATCATCCGGGCCGGGCGACAACAGCGTCACCCCCGACGAACTCAAGGCCTACTATCGCGACATGCTGCTGATCCGCCGCTTCGAGGAGCGGGCGGGCCAGCTCTACGGCATGGGCCTGATCGGCGGCTTCTGCCATCTCTACATCGGCCAGGAAGCGGTCGTGGTCGGCATGCAGTCGAGCGTGCGCGACAAGGATGCCGTCATCACCTCCTACCGCGACCACGGCCACATGCTGGCCTGCGGCATGGACCCCAAGGGCGTCATGGCCGAACTGACGGGCCGCAGCGGCGGCTACTCGAAGGGCAAGGGCGGCTCGATGCACATGTTCAGCCGCGAGAAGAGCTTCTACGGCGGCCATGGCATCGTCGGCGCCCAGGTGCCGATCGGCACCGGTCTTGCCTTCGCGCACAAGTACAATGGCGACAAGAACGTCTCGCTGACCTACTTCGGCGACGGCAGCGCCAACCAGGGCCAGGTCTATGAGGCCATGAACATGGCAGCACTCTGGAAGCTGCCCGTGGTCTACATCATTGAGAACAACCGCTACGGCATGGGCACCTCGGTCGAGCGCGCCTCGGCGACCACAGAGCTCTATCGCCATGGCGAGGCCTTCGGCATCCCGGGCGAGCGCGTCGACGGCATGGACGTGCTGGCGGTCCGGGCGGCCGGCGAGAAGGCCATCGAGCACGCCCGCAGCGGGCAGGGACCGTACATCCTGGAGATGCAGACCTATCGCTATCGCGGCCATTCGATGAGCGATCCGGCGAAGTACCGGAGCAAGGAAGAGGTCGACAAGTTCCGCAACGAGCGCGACCCGATCGAGCAGATCCGCAAGCGACTGATCGACGGCAAGATCGTCGACGAAGCCGGCCTCAAGGCGGTCGACGCGGAGATCCGCAAGATCGTGAACGACGCCGCCGAATTCTCTCAACACAGTCCCGAGCCCGATCCGTCGGAGCTGTGGACCGACATTCTGGTCGATGCCTGATCCCATTAGCATTCAGGTTCTGATGCCTGCCCTGTCTCC
>JAKFVZ010000228.1 GCA_021732965.1 Reyranella sp. | reverse complement strand
ACGACTTGCCCTTGATGCCGACCATGAAATTGAACGGCTTGCGCAGCGAGCCGCACACCTTATTCACCGAGGCAAGGTCGGGAAGGCCCGGCGCGAACAGCACGTCGGCGCCGGCCGCCTCGAAAGCCTGCAGGCGCTTGATCACGTCGCCGAGGTCCGGCTTGCCGCGCAGGAAGCCCTCGGCACGCGCCGCCAGGACGAACGGCACAGGCAGCGATCGCGCCGCCTCCACGGCCGCCTTGATGCGGGTCGTCGCGGCGTCGATGTCGAACAGCGGCTGGTCGGGATTGCCGGTCGCATCCTCGATCGAGCCACCGACCAGCCCGACGCCCGCCGCCTGGCGGATCGTCTCGGCCGCGTCGTTGGGGGAGTCGCCGAACCCCTTCTCGAGGTCAGCGGCCACCGGCAGATCGGTCGCGTTAACGATCAGCCGCGCATTGGCCATGGCTTCGTCGCGGGTCACCCTGCCATCGCGCTTTCCCAGCACGCCGGCCTTGGCGCCGCTTGAACTCGCCAGGGCCTCGAAGCCGAGGCCCGCGAGGACGCGCGCCGAGCCCGCATCCCACGGATTGGCGATGACGAAGGCACCCGGTGCGTCATGGAGCGCACGGAATTTACGGGCCTTCTCGGCCTGGCTGACACTCATGGATGGTTCCCCATACTCGAAATTGCGCGGCAGTTTGTCCTGCACGCGCTTATTAGGGCAATCGGGAATATTTGGATGCACTGTCCGCTTGCGACGCGACCTTCCGGCGCCAGCGCGTGTACGGCAACGTGACTGCGACCGAGATCGCGATATACACGGAAATCACGACGGCGACGCGCCCGCCCGGCAGCGACGTCGCCACGACGACGGCGACCCCGATATGCCGGGTCGCGCACGCCACGGCGAGCGCCGTGCGGTCCTCTTCCTTCGGCCCGCCCACCAGATGGCCGATGACCAGCGCCATCAGGATCAGCAATGCAAGTGCGGCAACGCCCTGCCACTGGACCTCGAGAACGATGTGCCAGTTCACTGCGAGCAGGACGACTGCGGTCAATGCGAGAAACAACCCCGCGAGACCTACCAGCCGGCCACCGACCCAGGCAGCGAACCGCGGAAACAGCCAGCGCACTGCCATGCCGGCCAGTAACGGCAGGAAGAACGATTCGCCCAGGACGATCGCGGCGCGTTCCGGCGCTAGGTGCGGCAGCCGCGGAAACAGCGGCACGAGGATTTCGAGCCACACCGGCACGAGGATCACGGCCAGAACCGAGGAAATGACGACCAGGCTGAAGATATAGGCGCCGTCGCCGATGCCGAGCAGCTTGCGCGGGAGCAGCGGCGCGCCGGCCGAAACCGCGAGCACGAGCAGGCCCGCCTCCACGCCCGGCGACAGCGGCAACAGTTTGACCAGCGCGAGTACCGCCAACGGCACCAGCACGTACATCGCCAGCACGGAGCGCAACAGCAGGGCGGGATGGCGAAACAGGCGAACCGCGTCACGCGGCGTGGAGTCGAGACCGATACCGAAGATGATCGCCGTCACGGTCATCTTCAGCAGGACGAGCAGCGCAACGGTCACGATGCGATTCTATGCGGCTTCGGGGCCAGGCCCAGCACGCGCATGATCACCCTGACCTTCATCGTCACTCCCCCGAGTTAGCGCACTCCTCGGGTACCATAGAATCTGCAGTCAAACATCAATTACTCTGTGCGGCATCCAGCGTGCACTGCGGCTGGACTAGCCCGGCCAGGGCAGCGACCAGGTCTTCACGTTGGTGAAGCTCTTCATCGCCTCCAGCACGCCTTCCTTGTAGCCCAGCCCTGAATCCTTGATGCCGCCGAACGGCGACATCTCGATGCGGTAACCCGGCACTTCCCAGACGTTCACCGTGCCGACCTGCAGCTCGTCGACGAACTTCGTGATGTAGTCGAGACGATCCGTGCAGACGCCCGACGACAGGCCGTAGGCCGTGCCGTTGGAGACCTGGATGGCGTGGTGGATATCCTTGACGCGAATGATCGGGATCGCCGGCCCGAACGTCTCCTCGCGCACCAGCTCGGCCTGCGGGTCGACATGGTCGACCACGGTCGGCGGGAACAGCGCGCCCTGCCGATCGTTGCCATGCAGCAGCTTCGCACCGTGCTTGGCCACCGCCTCGCTGACCCGGTTCTGGAAGAGCGTGGCGGCGCGCTCGTGGATCACGGTGCCGACATCGGTCTCGGGATCGAGCGGGTCGCCGGCCTTCAGCTTCTTCGCCTTGGCCAGCACGCGCTCGACGAAGGCGTCAGCCACCTTGTCGACGACCAGGATGCGCTTCACGGCGGTGCAGCGCTGACCCGAGTTCTTGGTGGCGCCGGCGACGGCCAGCTCGGCCGCCTTGTCGAGGTCGGCATCCTCCATGACGATCAGCGGGTCGTTGCCGCCCAGCTCCAGCACGATGCGCTTGTAGCCGGCCTTCTCGGCGATGTACTTGCCGACGCGGACCGAGCCCGTGAAGGTCACGAGATCGGCGCGCGGATCGACGATCATCGCGTCGCCAATATCCGACGGATTGCCGGTGATCACCGACAGCATCTCCGGCGGCAGGCCCGCCTCATAGAGCGTGTCGGCCAGGAACAGCGCGGTGAGCGGCGTCAGCTCGGTCGGCTTCAGCACGACGCAGTTGTTGGTCGCGAAGGCCGGCGCCAGCTTGTGCGCCACCATGTTCAGCGGATGGTTGAACGGCGTGATCGCGGAGATGGCGTTCAGCGGCTGGCGCAGGGTGAAGATCTTGCGCGACTTGCCGTGCGGGGTGAGATCGCACGAAAAGGTCTGGCCATCGTCCAGCATGCAGAGCTGGCCGGCAAAGGTGAACACGTCATAGGCGCGGCCGACCTCGTAGAGCGAGTCCTTCAGGCAGAGACCCGACTCCAACGTGATCAGGCGTGACAGCTCTTCCTTGCGCGCGACCAGCAGGTCGGCGGTCTTGAGCAGGATCTGCTGGCGCTGATAGCGCGTCAGCTTCGGCTTGTAGTCGTGGGCGATCTGGAAGGCTTCGGCCACCAGCTCCGGCGTGGCGCGCGGCACGGTGCCGACCAGGCGATTGTCCCAGGGAAAGCGCACTTCCAGACGAGCCTTGGTCTCGACCTTCTTGCCGGCAATGCGGAGATATTCGTGCCGGACGTCGGAGCCGGTGCGGGTAATGGTGTCCATTTGGCGGTCTCTCAGGCGACGAGGTTGAGGGCGAGATCGAAGGCGTCGAAGTTGCGCCAGCGATGCGCGCCAGTATCGGCGGTCGCGAGCTTACGGTTGCACAGCAGCGGGACGCGCTGCTCGGAGATGCCGCCATGGCTGCGCAGCGGCTCGGTGAGGCCCGAGAGATCGTGCCGCGAGGCCGAGGTGCCCAGCACCTTGTGCTGGGTCGACACGACGATGAGATCGCCCAGGCGATCGGCCGGCAGCTCGAACTTCGCGGCCGCCTCTTCCTTGGTGAGTGCCGCCTCGATGCCGGGCATCGCCTTCAGCCTGGCCGCCCATTCCTGCGGATTGTCGCAATAGACGACCGCGAAGGAGCCCAGCGCGCCGTGATGGACGACATAGGGATCGGTGATCGGCAGGATGACGCGGGCCTTGTCCTTGCCGACCCAGCCGTCGAACACGTCCTGCAGATAGATCACGTCCGGCTGGCCGTCGCCGCCGAACTTGGCGTTCATGCCATGGTCGGCCGTAACGACGATGGTGCAGCCCATGGCATCGAGCTTGCCGAGGTAGCCGTCCATCATGGCGTAGAAGGCGTTGGCGACCGGTGTGCCCGGCGCGTGCTTGTGCTGGATGTAATCCGTCGTCGACAGATACATGATCTGCGGCCGGTCGCGCTCCATCAGCTTGACACCAGCGGCGAACACGAACTCCGAGAGGCCGGCGCTGTAGACGTCGGGCACGTCCATGCCGACCAGCTCATTCACATGCTCGATGCCGTTTTCGGCCAAGGTCGCCTTGTCGGACTTCTCCGAGGAGAAGGAGCAGGCCTTGCCCGCGCCCAGCTCGAGCCCCTTGCCCAGCAGGCCGCGCAACTTGTCCTTGGCGGTGACGACGGCGATGCGGCAGCCGGCGCGCTGGAAGGCCGGGAACAGCGTCTCGACCCACAGGAATTTCGGATCGTTCATCATCACTTCCTTGCCCGTGTCGGGATCGAGGAAGTAGTTGCCGCAGATGCCGTGGACCGCCGGCGGGCGGCCGGTGACGATCGACAGGTTGTTGGGGTTGGTGAAGCTCGGCACCACGCAGTCACCCACGAGGTTGGTGCCCTCTTTCAGGACCCTGGCGAACCACGGCGCCTGGCCGGCCTCGACGGCGCGCTCGATATAACCCGGCTCGGAGCCGTCGACGCAGACCACGACGACGGGCTGCCGGGGCAGACGGTAGGTGCGGCCGTTGACGGAGATGTCGCCGCCGCTGACGTTGATGCTGTCGGGTGCCATGTTACTTCCTCTACTCTGCCGCCAGCGCCGGACCGCCGTTGGTGACCCGCATCTCGTCCAGAACCTCGCGCACCGCCGCCAGGGCGCCGCGCATATGGTCGGGATAGAGCCGGCCGATGCAGCCCATGCGGAATGAATCCGCCACGGTGAGCTTACCCGGATAGATCACGTAGCCGCGGTCCTTGAGCCCGTCGTAGAAGCGCTGGAAGACGAACTTCGGGTCGGTCGGCATGTGGAAGGTGACGATGATCGGCGCCTGCAGGTCGTTGGGCAGCAGCGTCTGGAAGCCCATGGCCCGCATGCCGTCGATCAGCACCTTCGCATTCTCGCGATAGCGCTTGCCGCGACCCTCGACGCCGCCTTCCGCCGCATGTTCCTCGATCGCCTTGCCCAGGGCCACGATCACGTGGATCGGCGGCGTGAACCGGTATTGGCCGGTCTTTGCAAAGCCCTCGGCCTGGTCGAACAGGTCGAGCACCAGCGTGGTCGCGTTGCCCTTGCACTCGGCCAGAGCCGAATTGCGGCAGACGACGAAGCCGAGTCCCGGCACGCCTTCGAGGCACTTGTTCGAGGACGCGGCCAGTGCGTCGTAGTGGACGGTGCGCGCGTCGATCTCGATCGCGCCGAAGGCCGACATCGAGTCGACCAGCAGGCGGCGGCCCAGCTTCTTCACCAGCGCGGCCAGTCCGGCGATCGGATTGAGGATGCCCGACGTGGTCTCGCAATGGACGGCAAAGACATGGGTGATGGCGGGATCGGCCACCAGCATCGCTTCCAGCTTCGCGAGGTCGGGGGGCGTGTCCTCCGGCGTCTCGTAGGTGGCGACGGCACGGCCAGCGATCTCGGCGATCTTCTTCGCCCGCTGGCCGTAGGCGCCGTTGATGACGACCAGCAGCTTGCCGCTCTTGGGCACGAAGGACGTGATCATCGCCTCGACGGCGAAAGTGCCGGAGCCCTGGACCGGCACGGTGACGTGCGTTCCCTGCGCGCCGGCCAGTTCGACGATCTTCTCCAGCACCATCTTGTTGATGGCGATGAAGCCCTGATCGCGCGAGCCCCAGTCGTGGACCATGGCCTGCTTCACGCTGGCCGAGGTGGTGAGCGGGCCGGGTGTCAGCAGCAGCGGATCGCCGGTTTCGGAGGCAGCAGGCTTTTTGGTCATGGCGCGGATGATCGGCTCGCGGTGTCTATCCGTCCAGTATATAATCCATATGTTAACTATTGGTTTCCTATATATGACGCCCACCCAGCTCCGCGCCTTCCACCTCGTGGCCGAGGCCGGCTCTTTTTCGGCCGCCGCCCGTGCCTCCGGCCTCAGCCAGCCCAATCTCTCGGGCCAGGTGACGGCGCTGGAGAAGGCCTACGGCGTGCGCCTGTTCGACAGGCGCGGCCGTAGCGTCACGCCGACCGAGACCGGCCGCCAGCTCCACGGAGTCACCACGCGCCTGTTCTCGCTGCAGGACGAGGCGCAGGCGCTCCTTCAGGGCGAGCAGGCACTGACGCGCGGCCATCTCCGCATTGCCGCCGACTCTGCGCACCATGTCGTGCCGATCATGGCGGCCCTGCGCCAACGCGCCGGTGGACTCACCTTCGCGCTCTCGATCGACAATTCAGCCGTCGTGCTGGAACGGCTACTGCGCCACGAGGCGGACGTCGCGGTGATGGCCAAGAGCCTGTCCGATCCCCGCCTGCACGCCGTCCGTCTGCGCACCGACCGGCTGGTCCTGTTCGCCCCCGCGGGCCACGCGCTCGCCAAACGTGGCCGCACACCCCTCTCCGCGCTCAACGACCAGGAGTTGGTGTTGCGCGAACGCGGCTCGATCACGCGCGAAGTGCTTGAGCAGGCGATGGCCGCCGCCGATATCAGGCCGGCGTCGATCGTCGAGGTGCAGACTCGCGAAGGCGTGCGCGAGGCCGTGGCCGCCGGTTTCGGAATCGGTGCTGTGTTTGCAAGCGAACTCGGCGAGGACCGCCGCTTCCGCCGCATCGTCATCACCGATCAGGATCTGGCCGTCGCGGAATATGCCGTGTGCCTGCAGGAGCGTCGTCGCGTTGCGCTCGTTCGAGCCTTCATGGACGAAGCGACGCGGCTTGCCTCCTGAAAAGCATGCACCGTAACAAATCCGTCAAAAAACTTTCATCGTTCAAGGACGAGGCGTAGGATTCCGCGATCATGCAAGGCATCGATACAATCCTGAACGTGCTGGGCAGCGTCTGCCTGCTGCTGTGGGGCGTGCGCATGGTGCGCACGGGCCTGACGCGCGCCTTCGGGGCCACGCTGCGTCGCGCCATCGGCGCCTGCTCGCGCAACCGCTTCTCGGCCTTCGCCGGCGGCATGGTTCTGACGGGCGTGCTGCAGTCCAGCACCGCCACCGCCCTGCTGCTCGCCTCATTCGCCGGCCGCGGCCTCATCTCGCTCTCGATCGGCCTCGCGGTGATGCTCGGCGCCAATGTCGGCACGACGCTGACGGCCCAGATCCTGTCCTTCCCGCTGGGCTGGATCTCGCCGCTGATGATCGCGGCCGGCGTCATCGCGTTCCTCTCCAACAGCTCCGACCGGGCACGCCATCTCGGCCGCGTCGCCATCGGCCTCGGCCTGATGCTGCTGTCGCTGCATTTGCTGGAGGCCGCCGCCCTGCCGCTGCGCAACGCCCCGGCTTTCGTCGCGGTTCTGGCGGGACTACAGGACGAATATGTCATGGCGGTCCTGGTCGCGGCCGCCGCCACCTGGTTCATCCACTCCAGCCTGTCGACCGTGCTGCTGGTCATGTCGTTTGCCGCCAGCGGCATCATCGATCCCAAACTCGGCATGGCGATGGTGATCGGCGCCAACATTGGCGGCGCGATCGCCCCCTACTTCGACCAGGCCGCGACCGACACCGAGGCGCGGCGCCTGCCGCTCGGCAACCTCATCACGCGCGTGCTGGTCGGCCTCGCGCTGCTGCCATTCCTTGGCCAGTTCCACCAGTGGCTGATGATGCTCGATCCGGCACCCGGCCGCCTGCTGGTGAACTTCCACACCGCCTTCAGCGTCGTGGCCGCGATCGTCTTCCTGCCGCTGATCGATCCCGTGGCCGCGCTGTGCCGCCGCCTGGTGCCCGACCGCCCCCAGGCCGACGACCCGGGCAAGCCACGCAACCTCGATCCCAACGTGCTCGACACGCCGGCCGAGGCGCTGGCCTGCGCCATGCGCGAGACGCTCAATCTCGGCGACAAGGTCGCCGACATGCTGCGCCAGACTATGGACGTCTTCGAGCGCAACGATGCGCGCGCCATGAAGTCGATCGAGGCCGCGGACTATGCCGTCGACAGCCTCTACGAGGCGATCAAACTCTACCTCATCCAGACCTCACGCACCGAACTCGGCGAGGAGGACGGCCGGCGCTACGTCGAGATCCTGACCTTCGTGACCAATCT
>JAKFVZ010000226.1 GCA_021732965.1 Reyranella sp. | reverse complement strand
CGTCGTCGCCGGCACCAAGGAAGGCGTGCTGATGGTCGAGTCGGAAGCCAAGGAGCTTTCCGAGGACGTCATGCTGGGCGCCGTCATGGAAGCCCATCGCTCGTTCCAGCCGGTGATCGATGCGATAATCCAGCTCGCCGAGCACTGCGCCAAGGAGCCGCTGCCGCTCACCGATCCGTCGGAAGCGTCGAAGACGGTGGCCGCCAAGCTCACGGCTGAAATGCGCGGCAAGCTGGTCGAGGCCTTTGCCGAAACCCAGAAGCAGGCTCGCCAGGCCAAGATCGGCGCGGTGAAGACCGAAGCCAGGAAGCTGTTCGAGGGCGATGACGCCACACTTGCCGCCTTCGGCGAGCAGTTCGGCAACCTCGAGGCCGACGTCGTCCGCACCGCCATCCTCGACACCGGCAAGCGCATCGACGGCCGCGACACCAAGACCGTCCGTCCGATCGTGGCCGAGGTCGGCATCCTGCCGCGCGCCCACGGCTCGTCGCTGTTCACCCGCGGCGAGACGCAGGCGCTGGTCGTGGCCACGCTCGGCACCGGCCAGGACGAGCAGATCATCGACGCGCTCGAGGGCGAGTACCGCGAGCACTTCATGCTGCACTACAACTTCCCTCCGTACTCGGTGGGTGAAGTCCGCCGCATGGGCTCGCCGGGCCGCCGCGAGATTGGCCACGGCAAGCTCGCCTTCCGCGCGCTGCGCCCGATGCTGCCGTCGAAGGAGAAGTTCCCGTACACGATCCGCATCGTGTCGGAGATCACCGAGTCGAACGGTTCCTCGTCGATGGCCTCGGTCTGCGGCGGCTCGCTGTCGCTGATGGACGCCGGCGTGCCGATGGAACGTCCGGTGGCCGGTATCGCCATGGGCCTGATCAAGGAAGGCGAGCGCTTCGCCGTCCTCTCGGACATCCTGGGCGACGAGGATCACCTCGGCGACATGGACTTCAAGGTGGCCGGTACCGAGAAGGGCATCACCTCGCTGCAGATGGACATCAAGATCACCTCGATCACCGAGGAGATCATGAAGGTCGCTCTGGGCCAGGCGAAGGACGGCCGCATCCACATCCTCGGCGAAATGGCCAAGGGTCTGGGCGGTGCGCGTGACGGCGTCGCGGCGACCGCGCCGCGCATCACGCAGTTCACGATCCCCAAGGACAAGATCCGCGAAGTGATCGGCACGGGCGGCAAGGTGATCCGCGAGATCACCGAGCAGACCGGCACCAAGATCGACATCGAGGACGACGGCACGATCAAGGTCGCGGCGGTCGACGCCAAGGCCGGCCAGCGCGCCATCGACTGGATCAAGGGCATCGTGGCCGAGCCGGAAGTCGGCGTGATCTACACCGGCAAGGTCGTGAAGACCGTCGAGTTCGGCGCCTTCGTGAACTTCCTCGGTGCGCGCGACGGCCTCGTGCACATCTCCGAACTGGCGCCGCGCCGCGTCGCCAAGGTGAACGACGTGGTGAAGGAAGGCGACCCGGTGAAGGTCAAGGTCCTGGGCGTCGACGACCGCGGCAAGGTCCGCCTCTCGATGAAGGCGGTCGACCAGGAGACCGGCGAGGACATCTCGAACAAGCCGGTCGAAGCCGCCCCCGCGGGCGAGTAAAGCCTCTACAACTCGATAGCGGAAACGGCGGCCCACGGGCCGCCGTTTTTGTTTCCGGGGTTTCAACGCTGTTTGCGGATGAAGTTATAACTAGTTATAACAACGTCATGAAAATCGAGATCCGTCCGATCGGTAATTCGCTGGGTGTCATTCTTCCCAAGCCAGTCCTGGCATCCTGGGGAGTGGGCAAAGGCGACCGGCTGGACGTCACGGACAACGGCTTGCGCCCTTCCCGAAAGGGCGGGCTGGCCCCGGCGCAGCTGGACGGCCTGAAGCGTTCCATTGCGCTTGCCGTCGTGCGGGATTTTGTTCCAACGCAAATTCGGGCGCAAATCCTGGCCAATCTGCATCGTTGGCGGAAGCAGGGTGTCTGGGTGTCAGCCTACGACGAATGGTACGATATCGCCACGAAAGGCGACGACGGCGAGCTTTTCGCGGCGATGCTGGGGCGTGACGACAACGCGACGCGGCTTCGCGAGTCCATGCCGTTCGTCGGCCTGTTGCCGCAATCGGAAGTCCGGCGTCTGCATGAAGAAGCATCAGCTTGATCACATCCTGCGGGCGGCTGGCAGCTTCACCGGACAGAAGCAGTTCGTGATTGTTGGCAGCCAGGCGCTGCACGGCAAACACCCGGACATCGGATCGCCAAGTATGTGGCGCGTCGCGACAAGGACAAGATCTTCACCGAAGAACTCGCGCGTCGTGGACTTGTGAGTCGGGAGAAGTTACTGGCGCTCGTGGAACTGACGCCGGTCACGGCGGACGTGAGGGAGCGTATCCGACAGGACATCGAGCGCGATTTCGCCCGCTCGCATGGCCCGACTATTGCCTGAGGGAAAACCATGAGAATCACGCGACGTCTGCTGACAAATCTCCTGTGCGCGGCCCCCTTGTCGGCGGCGGTCCAGGCCCAGGCGCAGTCCACGACTGACTGGCCGTCCAGACCGGTGCGCTTCCTCGTCCCCTGGCCGGCGGGCGGCCTGAACGACGTGATCGCCCGTTCGTTCAACGACAAGGTGTCGGCGGCGCTGGGCAAGACGGTGATCACCGACTTCAAGGCAGGGGCGGCCGGCCGCATCGGCGTCACCGAGATCGCCAAGGCCAAGCCCGACGGTTACACGATCGGCATGGGCAATCTCGGGCCCCTCACGATCTTTCCGTCGCTTTACAAGCAGATGCCCTACAGCGTTAAGGACGACCTGATCCCGATCACCATGTTCGCGGCCTCGCCGCTGGTGCTGGTTGTCTCGGGGGACTCGGCCATCAAGTCGGTGAAGGACCTGATCGACGCAGCGAAGGCCAAGCCCGGCGTTCTCAATTATGCCTCGGTCGGGCCGGGCAGCCCGGCACACCTCTCATTCGAGATCCTGAAGAAGCGGACCGCCATCGACCTCCTGCACGTTCCCTTCAAGGGGACCAACGAATCGCTGCCGGCGATGTTCGCGGGCGACATCCACGCGATGTTCGACACGCTGCCGCTCGCCTTGCCCCACATCAAGGCGGGCAAGCTGCGCGCGCTCGCGGTGACGACCCTTCAGCGTGTTCCGCAGCTTCCCTACGTGCCGACGCTGAAGGAGCTTGGACTCGTCGATGACGAGGTGGTGACCTGGTACGCCGTGATCGCGCCCGCCGGCACGCCGCAGCCGATCATCGACCGATTGTACAAGGAGTACACCGCCGCCGCCGGCACGCCCGACGTTCAGAAGATGCTGACGGATAACGGTCTGATCTACCTGCCCAACACGATGGCGCAGTTCCAGGCGCGCATCGTCGAGGAAACCGCGCGCTGGGCGCAGCTCATCAAGGAAAACAATCTCCAGCTGGATCAGTAGGCATCGAGCCTTTCCAACAAAGACCTCACCCTGAGGAGCATCGCGCAGCGATGCGTCTCGAAGGGTGGGCACGAGCACCACGTCTGTTGCCCATCCTTCGAGACGGTCGCTGCGCGACCTCCTCAGGATGAGGTAAGTGATTGAATCGGTTCAATTCATTTTCGGTCGGCCTCTCAGGATGAGGAGGTATGGTTAGCGGCGGCCTTCGGGCCGCCTTTTTTGTTTGCGTACCTGTCGGCATGACCCGCTTTCAGCCTCTCGCCCGCCGCACCGTCCTCGCCGGTGCGGGCCTGGCCCTGTTGCCGCTGGCACCGACGTTTGCCGCCGGCCTCGTCGCGACGCCCGCACAAGCCGAGGGGCCGTTCTACCCGGCGGGTTTTCCCGCCGACATGGACAGCGATCTCGTGCAGGTGCGCGGGCAGGCGGCGCAGGCGATGGGTCAGGTGCTGCACCTGCAGGGCCGCGTGATCGACCTGGCCGGCGGCGCACGCAGCGGCGCGATGATCGAGATCTGGCAGTGCGACGCGCAGGGCATTTACGACCATCCACGCCAGTCCGGTCGCGACAAGCGCGACGCGGCGTTCCAGGGCTATGGCCGCATGCTGGTCGATGCCGGGGGCCGCTACAGCTTCCGCACGCTGAAGCCGGTCGCCTATCCCGGCCGCACGCCGCACATCCATCTCAAGGTGGCGACCGCCGACGGCCGGATGCTGACCAGCCAGCTCTATGTCGCGGGCGACCCGCAGAACGAACGCGACGGCATCTTCCGCAACGCCGCCCGCGTTCCCGGCCAGCGCGAACGGATCGAGATGAAGCTGGAACCGGCGTCGGGCCTGGAGCCCGGCGCGATGGCGACCACGATGGATATCGTGATCGCCTGAGCCCGCGGTCTACTGCTCGCCGCCGGCGCTCGGCACGGCGCTGCCGTCATGCGGCAGGCCGATCGCGTGATAGCCGGAATCGACGAAGTGCACCGTGCCGGTAACGCCGGCGCTGAGGTCCGACAGGTAGTAGAGCGCCGCGCCGCCGACATCGGACAGCTCGACGTTGCGGCGCAGCGGCGCTGCTTCGCGCGAGACGCGATAGACGTAGCGGGCGCCGCCGATCACTGCGCCGGCCAGCGTCCGCATCGGGCCGGGCGAGATCGCGTTCACGCGCACGCCCTGCGGGCCGAGATCGGCCGCGAGATAGCGCACGCTCGCCTCGAGTGCGGCCTTGGCGACACCCATGACGTTGTAGGACGGCATCACGCGCGTCGAGCCCTCATAGGTCAGCGTGATCATGCTGCCGCCCTCGGTCATCAGCGGCAGCGCGCGCCGCGCGATCTCGGTGAAGGAGTAGCAGGAGATGGTGAGGCTGCGCTGGAAGTTGGCCTTGCTGGTGTCGACGTAGCGGCCCTTCAGCTCCTCCTTGTCGGAGAAGGCGATGGCGTGAACGACGAAGTCGAGCCGGCCCCATTCCTTCTTCAGCGTCTCGAACAGCCGGTCGAGGCTCGCCTCGTCCTCGACGTCGGCCTCGACGACCACTTTCGAGCCCAGCTTCTCCACCATCGGCAGCACGCGCTTGCCGAAGGCCGAGCCCTGGTAGGTGAAGGCCATCTCGGCGCCGGCCGCATGCAGCGCCTGGGTGATGCCCCAGGCGATCGAGCGATCGTTTGCGACGCCCATGATCAGGCCGCGCTTGCCCGCCATCAGCCCGGAGACTTTGGGAAAGTCCGAGCCGTCGTTGCGATCGTCTGGCATCGATCCCTCAGTGATCGTAGCGGGAGAAGAGCAGGCAGGCGTTGGTGCCACCGAAGCCGAAACTGTTCGACATCACGGTCTGCAGGCCGGCCTTGTCGATGCGCTGGCGGGCGATGGGATAGCCTTCGGCACCGGGATCGAGGTTCTCGATGTTGGCCGAGGCCGCGATGAAGTCTTCCTTCATCATCAGCAGCGAGTAGATCGCCTCGTGTGCGCCGGTCGCGCCCTGGCTGTGACCGGTCAGCGACTTGGTCGAGCTGACGGTCGGCAGCTTGTCCGGCTGCTTCTCGCCGAACACGGCGCGGATGGCGTCCAGTTCGGTGATGTCGCCCACCGGCGTCGCGGTGCCGTGGGTGTTGATGTAGTCGACCGGCGTGTTGCGGGTCGGGGCGCCCGGAAAGCCCGCGAGGGCAAGCTTCATGCAGCGAAGTGCGCCTTCGCCGGAGGGCGCCACCATGTCGGCGCCGTCCGATGTGGCGCCGTAGCCGATCACTTCGGCGTAGATCTTCGCGCCGCGTGCCAGGGCGGTTTCGAGTTCCTCGAGCACCACGATGCCGCCGCCGCCGGCGATGACGAAGCCATCACGGTCCTTGTCGTAGGCACGGCTCGCGCGCTGCGGCGTGTCGTTATACTTGGACGACATCGCACCCATGGCGTCGAACAGCACCGACAGCGTCCATTCGAGCTCCTCGCCGCCTCCCGCGAACATGCGATCCGCCTTGCCGAGCTGGATGGTCTCGACGGCGTTGCCGATGCAGTGCGCCGATGTCGAGCAGGCCGAGCTGATCGAATAGCTCGGGCCCTTGATCTTGTAGGCGGTCGCGAGGTTGGCCGAGACGGTGCTCGACATGGCGCGCGGCACCTGGAACGGGCCGACGCGCTTGGGCCCCTTTTCCTTGGCGGTGAGGGCCGCCTGCACGATGGCGCCGGTGGTCGGGCCGCCCGAGCCGGCGACCAGGCCGGTGCGCTCGTTGGAGACCTCGGCCTCGCCGAGGCCGGCGTCCGCAATCGCTTCCTTCATGGAAAGATAGGCATAGGCCGAACCGTTGCCCATGAAGCGCATGAGGCGGCGATCGACCAGCTCCTCGACGTTGAGCTTCAGCGTGCCGGCGACCTGGCTGCGGAAACCGAGGTCGCGATACTCCTGCACGAACTCGATGCCGGACTTGCCTTCCTTCAGCGACTGCGTGACCTCGGCGGCGTTGTTGCCGATCGGGGAAACGATCCCGAGACCCGTGACGACGACCCGCTTCATCAGACTGCCGCCGCGGCGGGAGTGGCGCCGTCCTTGATCAGGCCGACCTTCATGTCGATCGCCTCGTAAACCGGATTGCCGTCGGCGGTCACGAACCCGTCGCCGACGCCCATGACGAGGCGGCGCAGGATCACCCGCTTGGGATGGACGTGATAGGTCAGTTTCTTGACCGTCGGCACGATCATGCCGGTCAGCTTGACCTCGCCCACGCCGATCGCGCGGCCGCGGCCCGGCGCCTTCATCCAGCCGAGGAAGAAGCCCAGCATCTGCCACAGCGCGTCGAGGCCCAGGCAGCCCGGCATCACCGGGTCGCCCTTGAAATGGCAGGCGAAGAACCAGAGCTCGGGCTTCACATCCAGCTCGGCGATGATCTCGCCCTTGCCGTACTTGCCCCCGGTGGAGTCGATCTTGACGATTCGGTCGAACATCAGCATCGGCGGCAGCGGCAGCTGGGCGTTCCCGGGACCGAACAGGTTCCCCTTGGCGCATTCGATCAGGTCTTCAAAAGTATAACTGTGCTTCTGCTCGCTCACATTCACCGTCCCGAAGGCCGCCCGGAAAGGGCTTCGCGGCCAGAATAAGGATGCCGGACGCCCGGCGCAAACCAGCCCAGCCTGTCGGGGAGGGCCTTTTCTTGTCTTTTCCTCCCGCTTACATAAGACTGCAATCATGTCAGGCAACAGGCCCGATTTTACCGCCAGCCTCCGGCAGGCCGGCCTTCGCCCCACGCGGCAGCTGGTTGCGCTGGCGCGCGTACTGTTCGAGGGCGAACACCGCCATGTCACGGCGGAGAGCCTGCATGCCGAAGCGAAGGCGAACCGCATGCCGGTATCGCTCGCCACCGTCTACAACACGCTGAACCAGTTCCGCGATGCCGGCCTCCTGCGGGAAGTGGTCGTGGCGCCGGGCCGGTCCTATTTCGACACCAATACCGGCCACCATCACCATTTCTTCGTCGAAACCGACGGCGAATTGCTCGATTTCCCTTCGGACGAGGTGACGATCGCGGGATTGCCCGCGCCGCCCGAGGGCACCCGCCTGTCCCGCATCGACGTCATCGTGCGCGTTCGCCGCTGAAGCGGTGCCGCTTGCGAATCGTTTGCAACGTTTAGAACGTTTCTAAGATTCTTGACGTTGTCGCATGGTGTCTCCTAAATCCCCGGGCGAGATTGGCGGATGGGCCGATCGTAAAGGGAGAAGGATCATGGCGAACCTCAAGGGCTCCAAGACCGAAGACAACCTGAAGGCGGCTTTCGCCGGCGAAAGCCAGGCCAACCGCCGTTACCTGTATTTCGCTCAGAAGGCGGACGTCGAAGGCCACAACGACGTCGCCGTCGTGTTCCGGTCGACCGCCGAGGGCGAGACCGGCCATGCGCACGGCCATCTCGAGTTCCTCGAAGTGAGCGGCGACCCGGCCACCGGCCTGCCGATCGGCCCG
>JAKFVZ010000793.1 GCA_021732965.1 Reyranella sp. | reverse complement strand
TCGATCCTGTGGCGCGCCCGGAACGACGGACGGGCGCGTGCGCTCGTCGCGGTGTTCGGCGTCACCTTCCTCGCCGGCGAGGTGTTCAACCTCTATTCCCAGCCGCAGGATCCGCAGATGCAGATCAACGTCATGGCCTGGGTCACGCCAGCCTGGGCGCTGACCCTGGTGGCGATCGGGCGGCGCTGGCCGGCGCGGGGTCTCGCCGCGATGGCCGGCGTGACCGTGGCCCTGTTCGCCTACAATGTCTGGAGCATCGCGCCGCTGCGCGGGCTCGACAGCAAGTGGCGGCAGGCCATCGAGCGGCTGGAGCAGCAGGGCGATCCCGTCCGCACCGTGTTCCTGCTGCACGATTTCGACTGGACGATGGTCTACGCCTCGCTGCACTGGGGCACAGCCGAGCCCGGCGTTTCGGGGCTGGGGCCGGCGCCCCAGGCACTGCCGAAGTTCAAGTGGATCGGCTTCACCGGCAACGTGCTGCGCCATCCCGACTGGAGCACGGAACGGCATGTCGAGGCGCTGCGTCGCGAGATCGACCGGGCGCTGGAGCTTGGCTACGAGGTGATGGTCGTGCGCCTCTGGGACATTCCCGACGCCCAGCTGCTGACGGAGACCGGCATGGTCGCCGACTCGGCCCGCCTCGGCGCGCTGCAACGCATGCTGCGC
Organism: Reyranella sp.; assembly: GCA_021732965.1. Lineage (GTDB taxonomy): Bacteria > Pseudomonadota > Alphaproteobacteria > Reyranellales > Reyranellaceae > Reyranella. Next base: position 7,231 of record JAKFVZ010000793.1, on the reverse strand, counting down.
ACCGACTATGTCGCGACGCCGGTCACTGTCGATCCGGTCGCCGGGTCCGTGTACTGGCTGCGACGCGCCGCCAGCCGCTGACGCGTTACATCGTGGCCTGCTGGATGCGCCGCTCGTCGAGCCCGACCGAGCGCGCCGTCTCCACGATGGCCGCCCAGGTATCGTCCGGCAGCGGCACGCCGTCGGCGAGGCGCTGGGCGCGGGTGCGCGATTCCTGCTCGCCGGGCACCAGGATCTCCACGCCCGGCGTCGCGGGCTTCGAGCCCTTCACGAACGAGACGTACTTCGCGATGTCCGTCGGGAAAAAGCCCTCGGCATCGAACACCCTGGGATCGACGTAGAAGGACAGCATGCCGTTGGCGAAGCGCCCGCGCTTCGGGTCGGTCGCGCCCGTGCCCGACAGCGAGCCGCCCAGAATCTCGCACATGAAAGCAAGGCCCGAGCCCTTGTGGTCGCCGAAGGCGCGGATGGCGCCGGTTCCCTTGCTGTGGTCGCGCGGGCCCGTCGGCGTGTAGTCGCCGTAGAGCAGGTGCGGATCGGCGCTGGGCTTGCCGTCCGGACCGATCAACGCTCCCTCCGGCAGCTTCTTGCCGCCCTGGCTCGTCACCAGGACCTTGCCCTCGGCCACGATCGAGGTGGCGAAGTCGAGCACCAGCGGGTCCTCGCCGGGCCGCGGGACGCCGACGCAATAGGGCGCGGTGGAAAAGCGCCGCTCGACGCCGCCATAGGGTGCCACGAGGACGCTGCCCGACGCGTTGACGAAATGCACCGAGACGAGGCCCGCTTCGGCCGCCATCTCCGCCCAGTCACCGACGCGGCCGACATGGCCGGCATTGCGCAGCGTCACCGCCGAAAGACCGTTCTTGAGGCACTTGTCGATGCCGATCTGCACCGCCTGCGGCGTCACGGTCTGGCCGAAGCCGTACTTCCCGTCGACCACGGCGATCACCGGCGTGTCGACCAGCACGTCGACCTTAACGTCGGCAATGACGGTGCCGGTCTTCTTCTGCGAGGCATAGCGCGGCACGCGGACCACGCCGTGACTGTCGTGGCCCGACAGGTTGGCACTGACGAGGTAGCGACCGATGCGGCCACCCTCCTCCTTCGAGCATCCCGCCGTGGCAAAGATGTCCGCGACGAAGGATTCGAGTTCCTTCGCCTTGATCGTTGCGTAGCCCATGTCAGGACTTGCCGCGTTGCAGGCTGGCGACGTAACCGCGGTTCCAGGTCGGGTTGATCATCACCTCGTTGATGACGATGTGCGGCGGCAGGCAGGCGATGTAGCGGATCAGGTCGCCCACGTCCTCCGACTGCGCCATGCGCTTGCGCTCGGCCGGGGTGATCGGGATCGGTCGCTTGTCGAGGATCGGCGTCGCGACCTCGCCGGGGCAGACCACGCAGGAGCGGATGCCGTTGACGCACTCTTCCATGTTGATCGTGTGGCTCATCGCCACCACGCCGTGCTTGGCTGCCGAATAAGCCGGCCCCGAGAGCAGGCTCGGCACCTTGCCGGCGACAGACGACGTGTGGATCAGGACGCCGCCCTTGTTCTTGCGCATCAGCGGCAGCACCGCCGTCGTGCAGTAGAAGGCGCTCGACAGGTTGCCATGGACCACCTCGTCGACGCCCTTGGGCGAAAGCTGCTTCCAGCTGCGCTTCTGGATGTTGAGGCCGGCATTGTTGACCAGGATGTCGAGGCGGCGATGCTTCTTGGCGATCGCCGCGACGGTCTTCTCGACCGACGAGGCCTTCATGAGGTCGGCCGGCTTCACCTCGGCCTTGCCACCGGCTTTGGCGATCATCGCGGCGGTCTCTTCGAGCGGCGCCCGGCGCCGTCCGGTGAGAATGACGGTCGCACCGTCCTTGGCCAGCGCCACCGCAGCGGCCTGACCAATACCCGAGCCCGCACCGGTCACCCAGGCGACCTTGCCCGTCAGAATACCCATCACGCTCTCTCCTCGTTCTCTCTCAGGTCCAATATTCCGATTGTCGTGCGGCCACGTCCGCGCAGGCAAAATCCTACGCCTTCGCCGCACGCTCGTCGCGTGCCGATGCGCAAGTCGCCCGCACGGCGGCATGCTTGGAGCGCGCCACTCCAGTGGCGCTCATTGTCGGTAGGCTTGAAGAGCGCCACTGGAGTGGCGCGCTCCAAGCCGGCAGACCACGCGATCAGCTCAGAGCACCTTGCCGGTGCTGTCGTCGATCAGATGCATGTTGCTGAGGTCGGCCCTCAGCTTCATCGACTGCGCAGCCGTCGCTCCCGCGTTGGGATTGACGCGACCGCAGACCTCCCGCCCGTTCACCGTGAAGTAGACCAGCGTCTCCATGCCCATCGGCTCGACCACGTCGATGACCATGTCAAAGTCGTGCTGGTTGGGCTCGACGTGCGGCCGCGTCTCCGCAATGTGCTCGGGCCTGAGACCGAGCATGAGATTGGCCTTGCCCACATGGCCGCTGTAGCGCGCCGTCCGCTCGGTCGGTACCGGGAACGACAGCGTGTCGTTCAGGCGGACGCGCAGCGCGCCCGCGGCCTGCTCGAGCTGGCAGGCGATGAAGTTCATCGCCGGCGAGCCGATGAAGCCCGCGACGAACTTGGTCGCGGGCGAATGGTAGAGGTCGTTCGGCGAGCCGACCTGCTCGATCAGGCCGCCGTTCATGACGACCACGCGGTCGGCGAGCGTCATCGCCTCGACCTGGTCGTGCGTCACGTAGACGGTCGTGGTGCGGACCTTCTGGTGTACCTTCTTGATCTCGGTGCGCATCTGCACGCGCAGCTTGGCGTCGAGGTTGGACAGGGGTTCGTCGAACAGGAACACCTTGGGGTCGCGCACGATGGCGCGGCCCATAGCGACGCGCTGACGCTGGCCGCCGGAGAGCTGCTTGGGCTTGCGGTCGAGCAGCTCGGTGATGTCGAGGATCTGCGCCGCCTGCTTGACCCTCTGGTCGATCACGTCCTTCGGCGTCTTCTTCAGCTTCAGGCCGAACGACATGTTCTCGTAGACGTTCATGTGCGGATAGAGCGCGTAGTTCTGGAACACCATGGCGATGTCCCGGTCCTTGGGCGGCACGTCGTTGACGACGTGGCCGCCGATCGCGATGTCGCCGCCGCTGATCTCCTCCAGTCCCGCGATCATGCGGAGCGTGGTGCTCTTGCCGCAGCCCGACGGACCGACCAGGACGATGAACTCCTTGTCGCTGATGTCGAGGTCGATGCCGCGCACGGCAAGGACTTCGTCGTACTTCTTGACGACTTTACGCAACGTTACCTGAGCCATGTGTCGACTATCCCTTTGTCGCGCCCGCGGTCAGACCCGCAATGTAGTAATCCATGAGGAAGGCGTAGATGATGAGCGGCGGGGCCGCGCCGAGCAGCGCGCCGGTCATGATCTGTCCCCAGTTGAAGACGTCGCCCTTGATCAGCGTCGTGATGATGCCCACCGGCAGCACCAGTTCGCTGGTCGAGGTCGTGAAGGCCAGCGGGTAGAGGAACTGCGCCCAGGACACGGTGAAGGTGAAGATCGTCGCCGCGATGATCCCCGGCAGCGCCACCGGGATGAAGATCTTGGTCAGGGTCTGCATCCACGTCGCGCCGTCGATCAGCGCCGCCTCGTCAAGCTCCTTCGGGATCGACGCGAAGTAGCCGATCATGATCCAGGTGGCGAACGGCACCGTCAGCGTCGGGTAGAGGATGATCATCGTCCACCAGTGGTTCATCAGCTGGATGCCGAGCGTCTCGTTCACCCACGCGAACATCTTGAACAGCGGGATGAACAACAGCGTTTCCGGGATCAGGTAGGTCAGGAACACGCCTGTCGCCAGCGTGGCCGATCCCCAGAACTTCATGCGGGCGAGCGCAAAGGCCGCGATCACGCTGATCATCATGGTCAGGATGACGACGCAGATCGAGACGATAGCGGAGTTCCGGAAGAACACCAGGAACTGGTTCTGCGAAAGCAGGTCGATGTAGTTCTGCAGGGTCGGGTTGCTGATCCACCACGGGTTGGTCGCAGCCGAGATCTCCGCGCTGGTCTTCAGCGAGGTGATCAGCATGTAGATCGGCGGCATCAGGAAGAAGATGGCGAACAGCACGAGGAAGAAATAGGACCAGCGCAGAGCCCAGGTCCGGTCGCGGCTCATGCTGCCATACTTGGGGCGGCTCGGCGCCCCGCTGGCGATCGATGCGTCGGCCATCAGACTTCACTCCCCCGCTTGGTGATGTCGCGCAGGATGAAGGTCGCGGCGACGGCCAGGATCGGCACCATGAAGAGCGACACGGCAGCGCCGAGCGGAATGTCGCCGCCCTCGATGCCGACACGGAAAGCCCAGGTGCCGAAGATATGCGTGCTGTTGAGCGGACCGCCCGCCGTCAGCACGCGCACGATGTCGAAGTTCGCGAACGTCACGATGAGCGAGAACAGAGCGGTGATCGCGATGATGTTGCGCATCATCGGCAGGGTCACGTACCAGATGCGCTGCCACCAGGTGGCGCCGTCGATCGAGGCCGCCTCATAGAGCTGCTCGGGCACCGACTTCAACGCCGCGAGATACATGATCATGAAGAACGGCGAACCGATCCACACATTCACCAGGATGACAGAGAAGCGGGCCCATCCAGCCTCGCCGGTCCAGGGAATGCCCTCGATACCGAAGAATCCCAGGAGCCAGTTCAGGGCGCTGTAGGACGGATCGAAGAGCCACAGCCAGGCGAGCGTGCTCATGGCCGGCGGGATGACCCACGGCACGAGCAGCATGCCGCGCCACTTGCGCTGGCCCTTCGAGGGAATGTTGTGAACGAAGTGGGCGACCACGAAACCGATGATCGCCTTGAAGATCACCGCCGTGATGGCGAAAAGGCAGGACTGGTAGACAACCAGCCAGAACGTGTCGCGACCGAACAGGAACTCGAAGTTCCCGAAACCGACGAAGCGGGTCATGCCCTTGTTGAGCGTCGCGAGGTAGACCGCGTAGCCCGCCGGGTAGGCGACCAGGATTGTGATCAGCAGGATCAGCGGCAGGGCCATCAGGAAAGCGATGGTCGACTTGCGCTGCATCAGCTTGTGAAGGCCGCTGCGCGGCTGTGTGGAAAGATCGGCCGGATTGCGGGCCGCTACATCTGCCATCGGGTACTCCAGGCCCCCGTCGGGCCGAGCGGGAAACACCAGGTTGAAAGGCGCTACGAAGAAGAAGGAGGATTCAGGCCATCACACCGGAAGCGAGGCCGTCCCGCCGGCAGGCGGGACAACCCGGCATTCCCGTCGGATCGATCCATCGGACCGACCGCGACGGCCAATCCCGAAACCGGCCGCCGGCCCCTCGTGACGGGGCCGGCGATCGTCTCGCGTCAGTTGCGGCTGAAGCCCTCGAGCTCCTTGGCCGCCCAGTCGAGCGTCTTGTCCATGGCCTCGCCCTTGGCGTAGCGCACGACCATCTGGGTCATGATGGCCTGGGTGTAGATCTGCTCGGCGATCTTGTGCGGCGCGGGCGCCGCGGCGATCGAGAGGGTCTGGTGATTGTGCGGGTTCGGGTAGTGATAGAGCGTGCCCTTGGGCGGCGACTCTTCCGCCCACACCTTGAAGGTGGTGAGCTTCTCGAACGCCGGCAGGTCGTACCCCTGCGACGCGTTGGTCATCTTCTCCGCGGAGCTGGCCTGCGAGAGATAGGTGATCAGGCTCTTGGCCGCCGACTGGTTCTTGCTGAAGTTCCAGACACCCCAGAAGTACGGCAGGAACGGCGCGTACCGGCCCTTCGGCCCGGACGGGAAGCCGTGCGTCCAGAGCTGCTCGGCAACCTGCGGCGCATCGCGCTTGGCGACGGCCCAGGCGCTGGGCGGGTTCATGATCAGGGTGCCCTGGCCCGACACCAGGAACTTGTTGTTTGAGGCATCGTCCCACGACGGGACGTCGGGCGGCAGGAACTGCATCAGCTTCTTGTAGTAATCAAGCGCCTGGCGGACCGGATCGGACTTGACCGTGATGTCGCCCTTGGCATTGACCAGTTGCGCACCGAAGGCGTGGAACAGCGCACCGGCGGTGTCGACATTGTCGGAGGTCGTGCCGAGGCCGATGCCGAACGGGTTACCGCCCTTCTGGCAGGCTTCCGCCGCCTTGAGGAAGTTGTCGAGGTTCCAGGCGTCCGCCTTGGGAGCCGCGCCGGCCGGGTACATCGCCTGGATGTCGATACCGGCATGCTTCTTCAGCAGGTCGATGCGCGAGCACGGACCCTTGATCTGGCTACCAGAGGTGGCGGGTACGGCGAGCCACTTGCCATTCACCTTGCCGAGATACTCGACGGTGCCGTTGACCGCGCCGTTCTCCTTGATGAGCGGCTCCATGACGTCGTTCATCGGGACGAGCTGGTCGGCGTAGCGCGACGGCAGCCAGGTCGAAAAGGCGAGAACGTCGTGGCCCGACTTGGCCTGCGATTCCGCGGCGGTCGTGAGGAGCAGCTTGTTGCCCTGCGACGTGATGAAGTCCATCGAGACTTCAACCTTGTTCTTCTCGGCCCATTCCTTCACGAGGGCCTCGGTCGCCTTGTTGGCGCCCGGCACCCAGTGATCCCAGAAGCCGACGGAGAGTTTGCCGGCAGCATTCGCGCTGCGGACAAACGGGGCGGCCACGAGCGCTGCCGAAGCGACAGCGGTTCCAGCCACAAAACGACGACGACCGACTTTCCTCGATACCATGTTTCCTCCTCAGAGCCGTTTCGAACGGCCGATTGAACCAGCCTGCATCGATGCAAAGGCAATGGCCCTCATCCGGGGCCTTGAGGGCGATGCTATGCACAAGATGCCGGGCAAGCAACGCATTTTGACGCGCTACTGCGATGAGCATCGGATTTGACAGGTTGCAGAGAGACTTGGATGCTCCGCCCCTCTTCGCCAGGGCGGCCTCGAGGCTCTTGCGAAATTCGACTGTGAAATTCTTCCGTCAGCCTTTCCGAAAAGAGTCGTTCGCCTCCTCATGAATACCGCTCCGATCGTCAATCCGTGGCTCGCTGCCGTCGCTCCCTCCCCCATCGGCGAAACCAAGCGCTGGGTGCTCGGCCGCACCTTCCCGCCCGAGCGGCCGCTGATCGACCTCAGCCAAGCGGTGCCGGGATACCAGCCGGCACTCGAACTGCGCCGGCATCTAGGCGAACTGCTGCTGGATCCGACCATGCACGGCTACACGCCGATCCTCGGCACGCCGGTGCTGAGCGAGACCTACGCGAACCATCTCACGGACTTCTACGG
>JAKFVZ010000399.1 GCA_021732965.1 Reyranella sp. | reverse complement strand
GGCCAGCGCCGCCGTGGCTGCCGTCTCGGCGTCTAGCACCTGGTCGTCGTCCATCAGCACGGTGACCTTGCGCAGCTTGCCGGTGAAGGCGAACGGCGCCTCGTAATGCGAGACCGGGCTCGACCGGTCGCGGCCGATGTCGAGGCCCGACCAGGAGATGAAGCTCACGAAGCCGTTCTGGGTGTCGAAGCTGCCGGCCGGCTCGCCGTCGATCAGCAGGGTGGCGATGTTGCGGCCCTGGTTGCGGCGCATGCGGACGCCGAGCTTGCGGTTGCCCGCCGGCACCGGACGATCGGAGACGATCAGGTGGTGCTCGCCGCCGATGTTCATGTCGTAGGTGAGCTTGCCGTCCTTCATGTAGAGCGAGTAGCCGGTCGTCATGTCGCCATGGGCGATCAGCACGCCCTCGGTCATCGGCCCGTCGACCTGCACGTCGGCCTCGATCGTGTAGGTGCGGTTGCGCACGTCGGGCGCCACGTCGGTCGGGACGTGACCCATGCCGGCATGGAACACGAAGCGGTTGCGCGGGCCGTGGAAGCGCTTGGCATTGTCGGCGAAGCGCGGCGCGAAGCGGTCGTCGAGCGGCAGCACCTTGCTCGCCTCGGCCTGCCGCCACCATTCGTCGATCATCGCCTTCAGCCGTTCCGGCTCCTTCTCGGCGAGGTCGTTGGTTTCGTTGAAGTCCTGGTCGAGGTGGTAGAGTTCCCACTTGTCCTTGGCGAAGTCGCCGCCGGGCGGATGGAACGAGACGGCCTTCCAGCCGTCCTGCACCAGGCCGCGATGACCGAACATCTCGAAATACTGCGCCTTGGCCTTCGACCTGGCCTTCCTGTTCTTGAGGCTTTTGGCGAAGCTGCTGCCTTCGAGCGGCATCTGCTTCACGCCGTTGATCACCTTCGGCGACTTGATGCCGACCACGTCGAGCAGCGTCGGCACGAGATCGCTGGCGTGGCAGAACTGGTGGCGCAGCTCGCCACGCGCGGCGATGCCCTTGTCCCAGGCCATGACCAGCGGATCGCGGATGCCACCGCCATGGGTGTTTTGCTTGTAGCGCCGCAGCGGCGTGTTGGCCGCCATCGCCCAGCCCCAGGGGAAATTCGAGTGCGTATCGGGCCCGCCGATATCCTCGATGCGCGCGATCTTCTCGTCGAGCGACTCGCGGCGAAGATTGTAGGGACCCATGGCGTTGATCATGCCGAACGGGCCGCCTTCCTGGCTGGCGCCATTGTCGGACATCACGATGACCAGAGTGTCCTCGAGCTGGCCGGCGCTTTCGAGGAAGGCCATCAGGCGGCCGATATGCTGGTCGGCATGGTCGAGCATGGCGGCGTAGGCCGACTGCAGCCGCGTGAACATGCGGCGCTCCGGCTCGGCCACGTCGGCCCATGGGCGCACTGAATCGTTGCGCGGCGGAAGCTTCGTGCCCTTCGGCACGATGCCCATCTCGATCTGGCGGGCGAGGCGCTTGTCGCGCTCGACGTCCCAGCCTTCGGCGAACACCGAATCGTACTTGGAGATCAGGTTGAACGGCGCCTGATGCGGCGCGTGGCAGGCGCCGAAGGCCAGCCATGTGAGCCACGGCGTCTCCGCATTATCGGCGACATGGTCGGCAAGATAGCGGATCGCCTGGTCGACCAGATCCGACGTGAGGTGATAGCCGGTGGCGAAGGTGCCCGGCGGATCGACCGGCGTGTTGTCGCGCACGAGCTCGGGCGCATACTGGTCGGTCTCGGCGTCCATGAAGCCGTAATAGCGATCGAAGCCGCGGCCGAGCGGCCAGCCGTCGAACGGGCCGGTGGCGCCAGACTCGGTCAGCGGCGTCACGTGCCACTTGCCCAGCATGTAGTTGCGATAACCATGCGGGCGCAGCATCTCGGCGATGGTACCCGCCTCGCGGCTGATCTTGCCGCGATAGCCCGGATAGCCCGAATCGAAATTGGCGAGGCAGCCGACGCCGACTGAATGATGGTTGCGGCCGGTGAGGAGTGCTGCACGCGTGGTCGAGCACATCGCCGTCGTGTGGAAGCCGGTGTAGCGCAGGCCGCGCTTGGAAATCGCGTCGATGGAAGGCGTCTGGATCGGCGAGCCGTAGCAGCCGAAATCGGAGAAGCCGACATCGTCGAACAGGATGACGAGGATGTTGGGCGCCCCTTTCGGGCGCTTGGGCGTCTCGGGCCAATAGGGCTGGGAGTCCTGGACCGTCTTGCCGATCTTGCCGCCGTGTTCGGTCATGCGTTTCCTCTTCGTTGATGCCGTTGTCCGACACTTGACGGTCGCGATCAACCTTGTCGCAATTCATGCCACTTGTTAGGGAAAGTCATGGCTCATTTCACGTCCGACGGCCTCGACCTCGCCTACGACGAATTCGGTCCCGCCGATGGCCGCAAGGCGATCGTGCTGGTGCACGGCTTCTCGGCGAACCGCATGGAAAACTGGAAGCGCATGGGCTGGTACGACGCCATCGCCGCCAAGGGGCTCCGCGGCTTCGCGCTCGACAATCGCGGCCATGGCGAGAGCGCCAAGCCGCACGATCCCGCCCGGTACGACCGCGAGGCGATGGCCCGCGATGTATTTGCATTGCTGGACCATGCCGGCGTCGAGCGCGCGCATGTGCTGGGCTTTTCGATGGGCGCTCACATCGCGCTGACGGCGGCCCTGGTCGATCCCGGCCGCATCGATCATCTCGTGGTGGCCGGCGTCGGCGCGCGGATGTTCGACCCGCCGCGCGCCGAAGGCGCCATGGCCGAGGCCATGGAAGCCGCCAGCCCCGACGAGATCGCCGATCCGATGCTGAAAAGCTTCCGGCACTTTGCCGACGAGCAGAAGGAAGACCGGCTGGCGCTGGCCGCCTGCTAGCGCGGCGCCCGCGTGGCCCTCACGCCCGACTCGCTGATGGCGATCCGCCGCCCGACGCTGGTGGTCGCCGGCGCCCGCGACCAGCTCGCCGGTCCGCCGCAGGGCCTCGCGGAGGCCATCCCCGGCGCCAAGGCCGTTACCCTGCCGGGCTGCGATCATTTCTCCTGCATCGGCCATCCGATGTTCAAGGCGACCGTGTTCGACTTCTTCGACGGCTGGCTCGAGTAGCAGGCGTGGCACGCGTCTCCTTCAAGTCGATCCAGGCGCGCGCCGCCCGGCGCAAGGGTGGCGAGAACGCGCTGGCGTCGCTGATGCCGAAGAAGCGCGACAACAAGGCTTTGGCGAAGCTCAGCGACGACCGCGTGCTGGCGGAGATGGCGCGCCGCGTCTTCTGCGCCGGCTTCGTGTGGAGTGTCATCGACAAGAAGTGGCCGGGCTTCGAGGAAGCCTTTTTAGGCTTCAATCCCAAGCGCTTGTTGTTCCAGCCGGACGAGTTCTGGGAGAAGTTGACACAGGACACGCGCATCGTGCGCAACCCGACCAGCATCCGGTCGGTGCGCGACAATGCGAAGTTCGTGACCGATATCGCTGCCGAGCATGGCAGTTTCGGCAAGTTCCTGGCCACCTGGCCCGCCGACGACCAGATCGGCCTGCTGGAAGTCTTCGCCAAACGCGGCTCCCGCCTCGGCGGCTTTTCAGGCCAGTACCTGCTGCGCTTCCTCGGCCGCGACTCCTTCATCCTGACCGGCGACCTGATGATGTGCCTGCGCGACGCAGGCGTGCCGATCAGCGAGAAGGGCACGTCCAAGAAGGACCAGAAGCTTGCCCAGGCGCAGATCAACGAATGGGCCAGGGAGAGCGGCCTGCCCCTCACCCACATCTCGCGCATCTGCTCGATGTCGATCGGCGAGAACCACGATGCCGCGCGACTCGCCGAGGCCATGAGGACGTGACCATGACGAACATCCTGCTGATCAATCCCAACACCACGAAATCGATCACCGATCTCGTACTCAAGACCGCGAAGGGCTTTGCCTCGAAGGGCACGCGCCTGCGCGCCCTCACCGGTTCGTTCGGCCCCCGCTACATCGCCTCGCGCGCCGCCTACGCCATCGCGAGCCACGCCGCGCTCGACGCCTATGCCAACGATCGCGGACCGAAGGATGTCGTGGTGCTGGCCTGCTTCGGCGATCCCGGCCTCGCGGCTCTGAAAGAGGTCAGTCCGGTGCCGGTCGTGGGCATGGCTGATGCGTCGATCCTGCAGGCCTGCGCCATGGGCAACCGCTTCTCCATCGTCACCGGCGGGGAACGCTGGAAGTCCATGCTCGAGGAATTCGTGGCGGGCCACGGACTCTCCTCGCGGCTGGCCTCGGTGCGTACTGTCGCGCCGACCGGCGCCGACATCGCACGTAACCCCAAGGCCGCTATGGAATTGCTCGCAAAAGGCTGCAGCGCCTGCGTCAAGGAGGACGGCGCCGACGTCGTCATCCTGGGCGGCGCGGGCCTCGCGGGCCTCGCCGCGAAGCTGAAGCCGATGGTCGATGCGCCTCTGCTCGACGGCGTCGCCTGCGCCATCTCGATGGCCGAAGGCCTCGCGCTCCAGAAGCTGGCGAAGGCCGGCAATGGTGCACTTGCGAAGCCGGGCGCCGTCGACAGCATCAAGCTCTCCAAGGGACTTTCGAAGCTGCTGCAATCGCCCTAGGGTCCGTCCCCATGCGGTTGGTCAGCTTTCGCCATGCGGGCGCGAACAAATTCGGCGCGGCCGTCGAGGGCGGCATCGTCGATCTGTCGGCGCGCGCGAACGGACGCTGGTCGAGTTTGCGCGACGCCATTGCGGCGAACGCGCTCGACGAACTCCGCGCGATGACGAAGGCGGCGCCGGCCGACCTCAAGCTCGAGGACGTCGAACTGCTGCCGGTCATTCCCGATCCGGACAAGATCCTCTGCATCGGCCTCAACTATGCGAGCCATGTCGGCGAGGTCGGGCGGCAGATGCCGACCGTGCCCAGCGTCTTCTCGCGTCTCCACAACACGCTGGTGCCGCATGGCGGCGACATCGTGCGGCCGCGCGCCTCGATCGACTTCGACTACGAGGGAGAGCTGGCCATCGTGATCGGCGAGCGCTGCCGGCACGTCTCGCGCGCCAGCGCGCTTTCGGTGATCGCGGGCTACACCTGCTTCATCGACGGCAGCGTGCGCGACTTCCAGAAGCACTCGGTCTTCGCCGGCAAGAACTTCCCGGCGACCGGTCCGCTCGGCCCGTGGATGGTCACGTCCGACGTGATCGCCGATCCGCAGCGGCTTGAACTCACGACGCGGCTGAACGGCACCGTGGTGCAGCACGACACGACCGATCACATGATCTTCGATGTCGCCACCATCATCGAGTATCTCTCGACCGTGACCTGGCTGGAGCCGGGCGACGTCATCGCGACCGGCACGCCCGACGGGGTGGGCACCGGCCGCAAGCCGCCGCTCTGGATGAAGGGCGGCGACAGGCTGGAAGTCGAGATTTCAGGCATAGGGACCTTGGGCGTCAATGTCGTCGACGAGTAACTCTTTCGACCTGCCAGCCAGCGATGCCGGCACCGACAGCAAGAAGGCCCGCGAATTCAAGGTGATCGCGCTGATCGCCGTGGCGCATTTCGTGAGCCACGTGCACATCATGCTGCTGCCGCCGCTGTTCGGGGAAGTCCGCGAGGCGTTCGGCGTCAGCTATGTCGAGATCGGCTTCGCGCTGACGGCGTTCAACGCCGCCTCGGCGCTGCTCCAGACGCCGGCCGGCTTCCTGGTCGACCGGGTCGGTCCGCGCGCCATGCTGACCGGCGGGTTGATCCTGGGCGGCCTCGCCGTCGCGGCCGCCGCGCTGCTGCCGGGCTATTGGTTCTTCGTCATCGCCTACGCCTTCCTGGGCCTTGCCAACACCGTCTATCACCCGGCCGATTACTCAATCCTGTCGGCCACCATCGACCACAAGCGCATCGGCAAGGCCTTCTCGATCCATACCTTCGCGGGCTATCTCGGCTCGGGCGTCACGCCGGCGCTGGCGCTCGCCTGCGCGGCAATGTGGGGCTGGCGCGGCGCCTTCCTGTTCGTCGCCGGCCTGTCCATCGCGACGGCCTTCCTGCTGATCGTAGCCGGCAGCATCCTGCCGCGCATCGCTCACAAGCCCGGCCAGGAAGCAGCCAAAGGGAGTGGCCAGAAGGTCGGCCTCGACCTGCTGCTGAGCGCGCCGATTCTGCGCAACCTGCTGTTCTTCTTCTGCCTGGCCATGGCCAATGGCGGCATCCAGACCTTCACCGTCGTCGGCATGGCGCAGATCCACGGCACGCCCTTCTCGGTCGCAAGCGTGGCGCTGTCGGGCTTCCTGCTGTGCAGCGCCGGCGGCGTGCTGCTGGGCGGCATCATCGCCGACCGCACGCCACACCATGAGCGCGTCGCGGCCGTTGGCTTCGCCTGCACCTCGACCATGGCGATCCTGATGGCCTGGGTGAACATGCCGGGCGCCGTGCTGATCGCGCTGATGTCCGTCGGCGGCCTGCTGAACGGCATCATCCAGCCGTCGCGCGACATGATGGTGCGCGCCGTCACCCCACCCGGCTCGTTCGGCAAGGTATTCGGCTTCGTCAGCACCGGCTTCAACCTCGGCGGCATGATCGCCCCGCTGCTCTACGGCTGGCTGATGGACCATGGCGAACCGCGCGCCATCTTCATGATCGTCACCGGTTTCATTTTCCTGGCGCTGGTCACCGCGATGACCCGCCGCAAACCCGAGAGCCTTGCCTGATGGATTCCCTGACGCCCGCCACGCCCGCCAAAACCGATGCCCTCGCCCGCCGCTACGGCGCCGATGCCGTTCCGGCTGCCGGCCCGTGGAACGAGACGATCGCCGTCATGCTCGATCATCGCTCGGTGCGCGGCTACAAACCCGATCCGGTGCCGACCGGGGCGCTCGAAAGCATGATCGCCGCCGCCCAGTCGGCCGCCACCAGCTCCAACATGCAGTGGTGGTCGGCCGTGGCCGTCACCGATCCCGCCAAGAAGAAGGTGCTGGCCGAGATCGCCGGCGGCCAGAAGCATATCGAGCAGTGCCCGCTGTTCATCGCCTGGGTCGCCGACATGTCGCGCAACCAGCGTATCTCGGACTCGATCAAGACGCCGTTCGAGACCATGCCCTGGCTCGAAACCTTCATGGTCGCCTCGATCGACGCAGCACTTGCCGCCCAGAACGCGGTCGTCGCCGCCGAATCGATGGGCCTGCGCACCGTCTATATCGGCGCCATGCGCAACGATCCCATCCGGGTCGCCGAGTTGCTGGGACTGCCGCCACAGGCGGTCGTCGTGTTCGGCCTCTGCGTCGGCTACGCGACCGAGAAGGGCGAAGGCGAGGTCAAGCCGCGCCTTCCGCAGTCGGTCGTGCTCCACACCGAACGCTACGATGCGAGCAGGGAAGACGCCCTGCGCGCCGCCTACGATGCCGAGATGAGCAAGTTCTCGGCCCGCCACGAACTGCAGGCCGCGACCTGGACCCAGCGCGTGCTGAACCGCCTCGGCCCGATCAAGGCGATGAACGGCCGCGAGACGTTGCGCGCCGCGTTGGCGAAGATGGGATTCGAGATCCGGTAGAGCCTTTCCGAGCAGAACAGAATCACACACCTAACCTCATGCTGAGGAGCGCTCCGCAGGAGCGCGTCTCGAAGCATGGGCACGCGCACCACGTTTGTTGCCCATCCTTCGAGATGGTCGCTGCGCGACCTCCTCAGGATGAGGTCGTGCGATGGCGCGGTGAAGGTGTCAGCCGTCGAACTTGCCGGTCTTCAGCAGGCCGACCATCGGGTTCTGCGCCGGCGCCGCGACCCGGCGCAGCGTGTTCGTGTCGCGATGGTTGAAGGCCGGCGTCTTGCCGCGCACCGCGAGATCGGTGCGAGTCACGTAGGACCAGGTACCGTCATCGTTGAAGGTGATGTCGATCCGGTAATAGTCGGTCCGGAACGCCTGCTCGAGGAAAGTAGTAGAGCAGATGCCGAAGCGGGTATCGCCCCACTTG
>JAKFVZ010000114.1 GCA_021732965.1 Reyranella sp. | reverse complement strand
GACCAAGCTTCTCCAGCGCCACCTTCTCCTCGGCATAGAGCTGGCGCGCGAACTTGTCATAGGCCGCGGCCGGCATGTAACGCGGCGACATGTCGTACTTCTCGAGGGTCGCGATCACTTCCTTGTACTCGAGCGCGATCTTGAAAGCCTCGTCGAGCTTCTTGACCGTTGCCGGGTCCATGCCCTTGGGGCCGCCCATGCCGAACGGCGAGTCGAACACCATGTCGAAGCCGAGATCCTTCAGCGTCGGCACGTCGGGCCAGTTCTTGGTGCGCTTCTCCGTCCAGACGCACAGCAGGCGGAGCTGGCCGGCGTCGACCAGCGGCTTCCAGCCCGTCGAATCGGCCTGCAGCGTGGTGTGCTTGCCCAGCACGGCGGCGTTGGTTTCGGCGCCGCCCTTGAACGGCACCATCGTCCACTTGATTCCGGCCTGGGCGGCAATCCGCTCCATGCCGATATGCAGCGAAGTGCCGGCACCCGGCGTGCCGTAGGTCACCTTGCCCGGATTGGCCTTGGCGTACTCGATCACGTCCTTGAAGGTCTTGTAGGGCTGGTCGGCGGCCGTCGTGACGCCGAACGTGTAGCCGCTGAGATGCGAGACGTAGGTGAAGTCCTTCAGCGGATCGAACGCCGTCTTCTGCATCACCGGCAGGCGGAACACGGAAATCGGCAGCTGCGAGAGGGTGTAGCCATCGGGCCGGGCCGTGGCGGCCATCGTTGCCGGTCCCAGCGTGCCCGAGGCACCGCCCTTGTTGTCGATCTGGAACGGCTGACCCAGCACCTTGCCGGCGCGCTCGCACATGGCGCGCAGCGTGATGTCGCTCGATCCGCCGGCGGGCCACGGGACGATGAACGTGATCGGCTTGCTGGGATAGGTCTGCGCGCGGGCGGCCGGCAGATAGAGCGGCATGCCGACGCCGGCAGCAATCACGGTTCCCAGACCACGCTTCACGAGACCACGGCGACGAATCGTCATTTTATTTCCTCCATTGTTTGCGGAGGAAATTGGCCGATGGCTCACGCGATGTAAAGCGATTGCAGAGCGTGTGTCACGGAAGAACCCGCTTCATCCAGCGGGCAGTGGCCTGCGCGTCCTGGCTGTCGCTGGCGTCCAGCCGGTCGATCACGCGCTGCCGGTCTTCGAGGTCGCGGTTCTGGCTGAGCTTGATCTTGGTCTGCGTCCGCACGAGCGGCATGCGGAAGGCGACGATGCCGCGGGTCTGGGCCTCGGCATTGCCCGGCGGCAGGCGATCGAGGTTCCAGGACGAGGCCTCCGCCCCTTCGTAGGCCGTCGAAAGTTTCGTGAGCACGTCGAGCGCGCCCTGCGTGTCCTCGACGACCTGCGGCCGGCCATAGGCATGGACGGTCACATAGTTCCAGGTCGGCACCTTGGGGCCGGGGGCGTACCAGGTGGGCGAGACATAGGCGTGCGGGCCCCAGAACAGCGCCAGCGATTCCGCCGGCCGCTCGAACAGCTTCCAGTGGGGATTGGCGCGGGCCAGATGGCCGATCAGCGCGCCGTGCTCGCTGCCGTCGTCC
Organism: Reyranella sp.; assembly: GCA_021732965.1. Taxonomy (GTDB): domain Bacteria; phylum Pseudomonadota; class Alphaproteobacteria; order Reyranellales; family Reyranellaceae; genus Reyranella. The sequence goes on along the minus strand of JAKFVZ010000114.1, from coordinate 6,380 downwards.
TGCCAGAGCAACGACAGATGGGTGGCGAAGGGCGCGCCGCTCTGGTCGGCCGTCATCAGCAGCGCCCAGCTATGGGCCTGCATGACTTCCCGACCGACCGCTTCGTCACCTGCGAAATGCCTAGGGAGATACATGGCTCGGATTCCTTGAACGGCGCAGGCTTACCATGGTCCAATGCCGGACACAGAGGGAGGATTATTCATGGGCGACGATATCCGTCTTAAGTCTGCCGCCGGCGAAATCGGCGCTTACCTGGCCACCCCGGCGGGCACGCCGAAGGGCGGCATCGTGGTCATCCAGGAGATTTTTGGCGTCAACCAGCACATCCGGGCCGTGACCGACAAGTTCGCAGCCGCGGGCTACCTCGCCCTCGCGCCGCGCTTCTTCGACCACATCAAGCCGGGCATCGAGCTGGGCTATACGCCCGACACCATCGCCGAGGGCCGCGGCTACGTCATGACGCCGGGCTTCACCGACAAGGCCGTGCAGGACGTCCAGGCGGCGATGGACGAGCTGAAGAAGCGCGGCGTGAAGAAGGTTGGCGTGACCGGCTACTGCTGGGGCGGCACGATCAGCTGGCTGGCCGCGACCCGCCTCAAGCCCGACGCGGTTTCCGCCTACTACGGCGGCGGCATCCATGGCGCGAGGGCTGAGAAGCCGACCGTGCCGACGCAGCTGCATTTCGGCGACAAGGACATGCACATCCCGATGGCGCACGTGAACGAGCTGCGCGCACTGCATCCCAACGTCGAGATCTTCGACTATCCGGCCGATCACGGCTTCCATTGCGACGAGCGCGGCAGCTGGGACGCCGCCGCCTCGAAGAAGGCAATGGAGCGGACGATGCAGTTGTTCAGCAAAGAAGTGAACAACGGCTGACCTTGGCAAAGAAACCCGCAAAGAAGACCTTCACCCCCGACGCACGCGGCCCGCTGAACGGGGTCCGCGTCGTCGACCTGTCGCGGCTGGTCGCCGGCAACGTGCTGACGCTCCAGCTCGCCGATTTCGGCGCCGAGGTCATCAAGATCGAGCCGCCGGAGGGCGACACGCTGCGCTCGTGGAGAGTGAAGGGTGTCGAGACGGCGTGGAAGGTCTACAGCCGCAACAAGAAGAGCGTCGGGCTCGACCTGCGTTCGGATGCCGGCCGCACCATCGTGCGCGAACTGGCGAAGACTGCCGCCATCCTGGTCGAGAGCTTCCGGCCGGGCGTCATGGAAGACATGGGCCTCTCGCCCGCCGAGCTGCACGCGATCAATCCGAAGCTGGTGATCCTGCGCATCTCCGGCTGGGGCCAGGACGGGCGCTATCGCCACAAGCCGGGCTTCGGCACGCTGATCGAGGGCTATAGCGGCTTCGCCTCGATGAACGGCTTCGCCGACCGCGAGCCGGTGCTGCCGCCGATGTATCTCGCCGACTGCATGGCCGCGCTGAACGGATACGGCGCCGTGATGGTGGCGCTGCGCGAGGTCGAGATGAACGGCGGCAAGGGCCAGGTGCTCGACCTGCCGCTGTTCGATCCGCTCTTCTCGATGCTGGGTCCGCAGGCCGCCAATCACCGGCTGACCGGCGAGGTGAAGATCCGCACCGGCAGCCGCTCGACCAATGCCGCGCCGCGCAACGTCTACCAGACGAAGGACGGAAGCTGGGTCTGCCTCTCGGCCTCGACGCAGGGCATGGCGATGCGCGTCCTTGTGAAGATCGGCCGTCCGGAGCTGGCGGAGGATCCGCGCTTCGCGACCAACATCGAGCGGGTGCGCAACGGCGTCGAACTCGACCGGATCATCGGCGAGTTCATCGGCGCCCGCGATCTCGAGGAGAACCTGCGCTACTTCGACGAGGCCGGCGTCACCATCGGCCCGGTCTACGACATCTCGCAGATCGTGCAGGACGATTATGTGCTGGAGCGCGAATCGCTGATCGAGATCGAGGACGAGGAGATGGGTGAATTGCCCACTCATCCGGTCGTGCCGCGCATGTCCGGAACGCCGGGCGCCCTGAAGAACGCCGCACCGAAGATCGGCGAGGACAACGAGGCGCTGCTGAAGCCGATGCTGGGCGCCGCCGAATACGACAGGCTGTGCGCGTCGGGCACCATCTCGCGCGGGAAGAAGAAGTGAACCGGCCCGTCCCGCCCGTCTGGCGCTCGATCCTCTACGTTCCCGGCAACGTCCCGAAGTTCATCGACAAGGCACACGAGCGCGGCGCCGATTGCGTGCTGGTCGATCTCGAGGACAGCGTGCAGCCGGCGCAGAAGTCCGAGGCGCGGGCGATGCTGCCGGAGACGATGAAGAAGGTGGTGCGTGGCGGTGCCGACGTCGCCGTGCGCATCAACCGGCCGCTGCGGCTGGCGATCCCTGACATCGAGGCGGCGGTGCGGCCGGGCCTGTCGGCCCTGTTCGTCACCAAGACCGAGGGCGTGCAGCATCTGCGCCTGCTCGACGAGGTGGTGAGCGACCTGGAACGCGAGCGCGGCATGCCGGTGGGCGGCATCGGCTTCGCGGCCATGATCGAGCATCCGCGTGCCCTGCCCGAACTCGCCGACATCGCCGAGCGCGGCCCGCGCCTCGTCGCCATGATGCTGGGCGGCGAGGATTTCGCCCTGGAGACCGGTTCGGTGCCGGGCTACGAGACGCTCTAGTTCCCGAAGCGCATGGTGGCCTTCGCGGCCCAGGCGCATGGCGTGTCGATGATCGGCATCCTGGGAACGGTCGCCGACTATTCCGATCCCGCCGCTTACGCGAAGAGCGCCGAACGGGCACGCCGCTTCGGCTTCTCGGGCGGCACCTGCATTCATCCCGGCCTGGTGGCCACGCTGAACGAGGCGTTCACGCCGACGGCGGACGAAGTGGCCTATGCGAGGAAGCTGATCGCGGCCGACGAAAAAGCCGCGGCCGAGGGCCGCGGCTCGTTCTCGGTGGATGGCAAGATGATCGACATCCCGGTGATCGATCGCGCCCGCCGGCTGATCCAGCGCTACGACACGATCGAAAAGAGACTCAAACGCTCATAGGAGCGCGCCACTCCAGTGGCGCTCATGAATGCGCCACTGGAGTGGCGCGCTCCCTTGATCAGTGCTTGTCGGCCCACACCGTGCGCTTCACGGCATACATCAGGCCGGCCAACGCGAGGAGGAACAGGATCACGCGAACGCCGGTGCGCTTGCGGTCTTCCATGTGGGGCTCGGACGCCCAGGCCAGGAACTCGGTGACGTCGGCGGCTTGCTGGTCGAGCGTGGCCTTGGTGCCGTCGGCGTAGGTCACCTTGTCGTCGCTGAGCGGCGGCGCCATGGCGATCTTGTGGCCCGGGAAGTACTTGTTGAAGTTGTCGTCCTTCTTGACGTCGAACTCCTTGATCTGCTCCGGCGTCAGCTTGTCGTACGGAACGTAGCCCGTGAGGATGCCGTAGATGAAATCAGGGCCGTACTGGCGCGCCTTGACGATGACGCTGAGGTCGGGCGGCGCCTTGCCGTTGTTGGCGGCGGCCGCGGCGGCCAGGTTGGGGAACGGCTTCTTGAAGCGATCCGCGGGACGGGCCGGCCGGTCGACCGGCGCGCCGTCGTCGTTGAGATCGCTGACGGTGATGTCCTTGATCAGGCCCTTCACCTGGTTCTCGGTCAGGCCGAGGTCGGTGAGGTTGCGATAGGCCACCAGCGACAGCGAATGACAGGCGGCGCAGACTTCCTGGTAGACCTGGAAGCCACGCTGGGCCGAAGCACGGTCGTAGGTGCCGAACGGACCCTGGAAGTGCCACTTCCTGGCCGGCGGCGGCTCGGTCCCGCCGGCCGCGATGGCGACGGTACCGGTGGCGAAGGCGGCGAGCGCGATGGCGCCAGAGACCAGGAGATTGCGGGCGAACGGCTTGCGCATGGCTCTTATACCGCCTTCTTCTTGAGCACCGCGTCGGCGATGCTGGGAGGCAATGGCAACGGCCGTTCGATCTTGCCCAGGATCGGCAGCAGCACGAGGAAGTGGGCGAAGTAGTACAGCGTCGCGAGCTGCGACAGCGGCACCCAGAAGCCTTCCGCCGGCTTGGAGCCGCAGATGCCCAGGACGATCACGTCGACCACCAGGAACATCATGAACCACTTGTAGATCGGCCGGAACGTGCAGGACCGGACGCGCGAGGTGTCGAGCCACGGCAGGATGAACAACACCGCAATGGCGCCGAACATCGCCAGCACGCCGCCCAGCTTGTCGGGAATGGCGCGCAGGATCGCGTAGAACGGCAGGAAGTACCATTCCGGCACGATGTGCGCGGGCGTGACCAGCGGGTCGGCCGGAATGTAGTTGTCGGGATGGCCCAGATAGTCGGGCGCGAAGAAGACGAACGCGGCGAAGACGATCAGGAAGACCATGACGCCGAAGCCGTCCTTCATCGTGTAGTACGGATGGAAGGGGACGGTGTCCTGCGGGCCCTTCGGGTCGATACCGGTCGGGTTGTTCGAGCCGTGGACGTGCAGCGCCACGACGTGCAGCGCGACCACCGCCACGATGATGAACGGCAGCAGGTAGTGCAGGGCAAAGAAGCGGTTGAGCGTCGGGTTGTCGACGGCGAAGCCGCCCCACAGCCAGATGACGATCGACTCGCCGACGACCGGGATCGCCGAGAACAGGTTGGTGATGACGGTGGCGCCCCAGAAGCTCATCTGGCCCCACGGCAGCACGTAGCCCATGAAGGCCGTCGCCATCATCAGCAGGAAGATGACCACGCCCAGGATCCACAGCAGTTCGCGCGGCGCCTTGTAGGAGCCGTAGTACATGCCGCGGAAGATGTGGATGTAGACGGCGATGAAGAAGAACGACGCGCCGTTCATGTGCAGGTCGCGGATCAGCCAGCCCTGCGGCACGTCGCGGTCGATGCGCTCGACGGCGTCGAAGGCCATCAGCACGTGCGGCGTGTAGTTGGTCGCGAGCACGATGCCGGTGGCGATCATGAGGACCAGCATCACCGTGGCGATCGCGCCGAAGTTCCAGAAGTAGTTGAAGTTCCGAGGCGTCGGGAACGTGTGATATTCCTTCTCGATATACGAGAAGATCGGCAACCGGTGATCGATCCAGGAGATCACCTTGTTATTGAAGACCGGCGGCGTGCCGTGAGACGAGGCCATTCTGGGAACTCCAGCGAGATCTGAGCGGGCGATCTGGTCGATCAGCCGATGCGGACGAGGGCGTCGGAAGTGAACAGGTATTCCGGAACCACGAGGTTCTTGGGCGCCGGTCCTTTGCGGATGCGGCCCGACGTGTCGTAGCTCGAGCCGTGGCAGGGGCAGAACCAGCCGCCGTACTCACCCTTGGGATCGCCAGCCTTGTTGCCGAGCGGCACGCAGCCCAGATGGGTGCAGACGCCGATCATGATCAGCCACTCCGGACGGACCTTCTTGGCGGTGTCGGTCACGCGCTTGTTGTCGGTCTCGGGATCCGGAAGCTGCGACATCGGCACAGCCTCGGCTTCCTTGATTTCGGCCTCGGTGCGGTGCCGGATGAACACCGGCTTGCCGCGCCACTTCACGGTGACCGCCTGGCCGACCGCGATCGGCGTGACGTTCACCTCGATGGTCGACAGGGCCAGCGTGTCCGCGGCGGGATTGAGGTTATTGATGAAGGGCCATGCGACGGCCGCGGCGCCGACAGCGCCAAGAGCGCCCGTCGCGACCATGAGGAAGTCGCGCCGCGTCGGTTCGCTGTGTCCGTGTGCTGTCGTGCTTGAAGAAGCCATGATTACTCTCTTCCGTCCCCCCGAGGAGATGGCGGGTATATAGCCGGGAAAGCCCCTTTTGTTTCAAGGCTCTGTTGGTCGCAGGCCCGATGAGCGGCATTCTGTGACAGCGTGCCGCAGAAAAGTCACTTTCGCTATGCGGTCTGTTTGGGAAAGTTCATGCGTTTGGCCCTTTTCGAGCCGGATATTCCGCAAAACCTCGGCGCCTTCATCCGTCTGTCGGCCGGGATGGGCGTTCCTCTGGACGTGATCGAGCCCTGCGGCTTCCCGGTCGACGACAAGAGAATCCGCAGAGCGGCCATGGACTACTACGATCTGGCCCGCCTGACCCGCCATGCGTCCTGGGCAGCGTTTTGCCGGGACCGGCCGGCCGGCCGGCTGGTCCTGTTGTCCACCGCCGGTGCGACCCGGCTTCCGGAGGCGGTTTTCCGGCCCGACGACATCCTCCTGCTCGGCCGCGAAAGCGCCGGGGTGCCGCCCGAGGTCCACGAGACGGCCGATCTGCGCGTCCGGATCCCGCTCCAGGCCGGAGCGAGGTCGCTCAATGTCGCCCTGTCGGCCGCGATGGTATTGAGCGAGGCCCTTCGCCAGACCTCGGGATTCGAAAAGCTCGCATGACCGCCAAGCCAACCCGCACCGCCACCGGCCCCAACGGCCCCTCGCCC
>JAKFVZ010000354.1 GCA_021732965.1 Reyranella sp. | reverse complement strand
GCCGTCGCGCCGCCGAACGCGACCTTTTCATCTCACAGGAGACAGGCTGATGCCTTTTCTGCCGATGCTGCTCGGCCTCGCGCCGACCGTCGCCTCATGGATTCTGGGCGACAAGACCGGCGCCGCCGTGTCGAAGGTGACCGGCATCGCCCGCGACATCCTCGGCACCGACAGCGCCGACGGGATCGAGCGCGCGATCGCGGCCGACCCGAACCTGGCGCTGCAGTTCCGCATGGCCGTCATCCAGGCCGAAGCCGATGCGCGCCGGCAGGAGTTCGACACGCTGCAGGCGCAACTGGCCGATGTGGCGAGTGCGCGCAGCCAGACCGTCGAACTCGCCAAGGCCGGCTCGGCCATCGCCTGGGGTGCGGTCGTGGTCAGCGTGCTGGTGACGGCCGCCTTCATGTCGGCGCTGTGGTTCATCGTGCGTCAGGAGATCCCGCTCGCCTCGCGCGAGATCGCCTACATCCTGCTGGGTACGCTCGGCGCAAAGTTCGGTGACATCGTCGCCTACTGGGTTGGTTCCAGCTCGGGCTCTGCGCAGAAGAGCGCGGCCCTGGAGAAGGCCGTGGCCGGGGGAGGGCGCTAGATGCCGGCCGACACCGACATCGCGAACATGGCACTGAGCCGGCTCGGCACGCGCGCCAGCATCGCAGACCTCACCGAGAACAGCACCGAGGCGCGCCAGATCAATCTCTGGTACGCGACCGTGCGCGACGATCTTCAGTCGCTGGTCGACTGGAACTTCAATCGCGTGAGCCAGGCGCTCGCCTCGTCGGGCACGCCGCCGGCACGCTGGGCGTCGAGCTACGCCTATCCGTCGGATTGCCTGAAGATGCGGCGGCTCGACTTCGGCGCCGTGAGCTGGGTCGCCGGCGACCCGGCGAGCGACTTCGAGATCGCGTCGGACGGCAGCGGCACCTTCCTCTACTGCAACGAGGACAGGGTCTCGGCGGTCTATGCCCAGCGGGTGACCGACCCGGCCCGCTTCACGCCGGGCTTCGTCCTGGCTCTCGTCGATTGCCTCGCCGCGGCCGTGGCCCATGCCATCACCCAGAAGGCCGATCTCGCCGAGATGCTGGCCAGGCGAGCACAGGAGCGCATCGAGCGCGCCCGTGCCGACAGTGCCAACGAAGGCATCGCGCAGGGTGATGCCGAGCGGTTGGCGCAGAGCCTGGTCGTCCGCGATTTCGACTGGATGGGAGGCAGGACGTGACGACTCCGATCATCCTGCCGAGCTTCGCCGCCGGCGAACTCTCCCCGGCGCTGCACGGCCGCGTCGATCTCGCGAAGTACCAGGTCGGGCTGGCGACATGCCTGAACTGGTTCGTGCATCCCTTCGGTGGCGTCAGCACGCGCGCCGGCACGGCGTTCGTCGGCGAGGTCTACCGCCATACCAGTCGTTCCCGCCTGATCCCATTCGCCTTCAACACGATGCAGACCTACGTGCTCGAATTCGCCGACCAGAAGATGCGCGTCGTCAAGGATGGCGGCTATGTGCTGGAGGCCGCGCTTTCCATCACCGGCATCACGCAGGCCAATCCGGGAGTCGTCAGCACCGGCGGCGCGCATGGCTTCTCCAACGGCGACACGATCTGGCTGGACGCCATCGCCGGCATGCCGGAGCTGAACCGGCGGCGCTACACCATCAACGGCGTCACGGCCTCGACCTTCGAGCTCGACGTCAGCACGGTCGGGCTGGGCCCGTGGACCTCGGGCGGCACGGCCGCGCGGATCTACACCATCGCGACGCCGTATCCGACGGCCGACCTCGCGCTGCTGAAGTACGTGCAGAGCGCCGACACGATGACGCTCACCCATCCGTCATACGCGCCGCGCAACCTCACCCGCACCGGCCATGCCTCGTGGACGCTGGGCGCGATCACCTTTGCGCCGACGCAGCAGCCGCCGACCGCCGTGGCCTCCGACAATCCCGGCTCGGCCTATACCTACGTCGTGACGGCCGTGAGCGAGGAGACCGGCGAGGAAAGCGTCTCGTCGGCCGAAGTGACCGCCGCCGACCAGACCTCGACCGTCTCCTGGACGAACGCTTCGGGCGCGAATTCCTACAACGTCTACAAGGCCAAGAACGGGGTGTTCGGCTTCATCGGCCGCGCGCCCGACGGCACGCCGGGCTTCACCGACACCTCGATCGAGCCGGACACATCGGACGGCCCGCCGCAGGCCAAGAACCCCTTCGACGCTACGGACAAATATCCCGGCTGCTCGACCTACCACGAGGGGCGGCAGTGGTACGCCCGCACCAACACCAAGCCGCAGACGCTCTACTCGTCGGCCTCGGCGGCCTTCAACAACATGAACACCTCGACGCCGTCCAAGGACAGCGACGCGATCACCCGCACCATCGCCAGCCGCGAGGTCAACGAAATCCGGCACCTGCTCAGCCTCAACGTCCTGCTGGTCTGGACCTCGGGCGCCGTGTGGAAGGCGTGGGCCGGCGCACAAGGCGACGTGATGACGCCGGCGAACTGCGCGGTGAAGCCGCAGAGCTACGAGGGCATCGCCGAGATCCCGCCGATCGCCACCGAGAGCAGCGCGGTCTATGTCACGGCGTCGGGCCGGAAGGTCCGCGATGTCGCCTATGAGTTCACGTCGGACAGTTTCCAGGGCCGCAACGTCTCGATCCTTGCTGGCCATCTCTTCGAGGGCCTCACCATCGAGGAATGGGCCTATGCCCGCGATCCCGACGGTGTGATCTGGTGCGTCCGCTCCGATGGCGTCCTGTTGGGCTTCACCTACCTCAAGGAGCACGACGTCTATGCCTGGCACCGGCATGTGACCGATGGCCTCGTCGAAAGCGTTGCCTGCATCACCGAGGGTAGCGAAAGCGCCCTGTATCTGGCGGTGAAGCGCACCGTTGGCGGCCAGACGGTCCGCTACGTCGAGCGCATGGCCTCGCGCTACTTCCCCGACGTCTATTCGTCGTGGTGCGTCGATTCTGGCACCGGCTACGACGGCTGGAACACCGACGCGGCCCTCACCCTGAAGATCAGCGGAGCGGCCTGGAATGCCGGCGCTACCGTGACGATGACCGCCGGTGGGCATGCCCCGTTCACCGCGGCCTCGGTCGGCACGCAGTACATTCTCCGCGCCGGCCAGAACCAGGTCACGGTCACCGTCACGGCCTACACAGATTCCAGCCATGTCAGCGCCACCCTCGACATGGCGCCCGATGTCTCGGTGCAGGCCGTCGCGATCTCAGACTGGGCGCTGGCCTCGATCACGCTGGGCGGGCTCTGGCATCTCGAGGGCCGCGACCTCGCCATCCTTGCCGACGGATCGGTGCAGCCCACCGCGACGGTGAGCAGCGGCACGATCACGCTGACCCGTGCCGCTGGCCGCATCGTGGCTGGCCTGCCCTATGTCTGCGATCTCGAAACCCTCAACATCGAGGCCGGACCGCCGACGCTGCAGGGCCGCCAGAAGGTCATCAACGAGGTCGTGTTGCGGGTAAAGGATACCCGCGGCCTGTCGGTCGGCCCGACCTCGTCGCGCCTCGTCGATATCAAGGAACGGCTGGGCGAGACCTACGGCTATCCCACCATGCTGGTGACCGGCGACGAGAAGGTCCTGATCGACCCGTCATGGAACACGCAGGGCCGTGTGTTCGTCCGCCAGTCCAACCCGCTGCCCGCCACCGTCGTAGCCATCATCCCCCGCATCGAAACCGGAGCCTGATCCCATGGCCCTCAGCACCACGACCCGCAAGGTCATCTTCAACGGGAACGGCTCCACGACCGTCTTCCCCTACACCTTCCCCATTCCGACGGCGTCCTGCCTGTCGGTGATCTACACCGACGCCGACGACGTCGAGACCACGCTGTCGCCCAGCGAGTACACGGTGACCGGCATCGGTTCGGCGTCGGGCGGCAACGTCACCTACACCCGGTCGGGCTCCGCGCTCGCCAGCGGCACGAAACTGACCATTGTGCGGACCGTGCCCTATACCCAACTCACCGTCCTCTCCAACCAGGGTGGCTACTACCCCGAGATCGTCGAGGGCCGGTTCGATCTGGTCTACATGGCGCTGCAGCAGCTCGCCGAGATCGTCGAGCGCTACACCGTCAGCAGCATCAGTGACCCCACCACGGAGCAGAACAACTACGCCCTGATCCAGGCGCTGCAGCAGATGAACCTCCTGACCACGGATGCCGACCTGCTGACCCGCGTCTCCGGCGCCTACGCCCGGCTCGCGCGCGGCAATCCCGGCCAGTATCTCGGCGTCTCCGGCGGCGGCGCCCTGCAGTGGCAGACGCCGTCGTCGCTGTCGTTCTCCGGCGTCCGCCAGACCGTGAGCGCCGGGCCCGTCACCTCTGCGGGCCTGCCGAGCCTGCTGCCGTCGACCACCACGGCGACGCTCAACATGACGTCGCAGAACGTCTCCTCGACCTATCCTCTTGTCGCCACGGCGGCAGGCGGCTGGTCGAACGTTACCGGCACCCCGGCGGATACCATCGGTTGCAGCACGACCAACCTGACCTGGACTGGCCTGACCGCCAGCCGCGCGGCGGCGACGCCGAACTTCCTCTACGTCACGATCTCCGGTAGCACGATGACCACCGGCAAGACCTTGCTTGCGCCGATCTACCAGTGGGGCGGCACGCCCTCGACGACATCGGGCCAGTTCACGTTCAACATCAGCGAAATGCGCGGCTATCTCGGCAACGGCACCACCGCGCCGCAGGTCAACCTCGTGTTCGTCGGCGAGGCCGCGACGGACGGCAGCGCCGTCATCTCGACCGTGGCCTATGCCTATAACGGGCGGTACGCGTCGGACTGGACGGCCACGCTCACAAATTCCGGCACGACGGCGGCGTGCAACATCGGAGCAGAACCGTCGCTTTACCTTGTGAAGTACATCGTGAAATGCACGACTACTGACCTCAACTATGCCGTCGGTGAGGTCTTGGTCAATGGGGTGTTCGCGGCCTCGACGAACTCATCGCAGGTCGTGCCCTACGTTGGGACGCGCAACGTCGTCGGCATCCCGGTCGTCGCCAACCAGGCTGCAATCAACAAGACCTCCGGCGCGTTGACGGTGGCCTTCACGTCGGCAAACTGGTCGTACAAGTTCATCACGGAGCGCGGCTGGTGATCATGATGCTGCCCGCCACGGAGGACGACGTGCGCGAGCTCGCACCGTGGCTGCGGGCGGAGGATCGGGCCGAAGTGCTGGCGCTCGGCTGCGATCCCGTCGATGGCCTGCTGCAGAGCCTGTCCGGCTCCTGCGAGGCTTGGACCTATCGGGACGACGAGCGAATCATCTGCATGGCCGGCGTCGCGCCCTTGAGCCTGATCGGCCGGACCGGCGTGCCATGGCTGCTGGGCTCCGACCTCGTGCCGGCTCACCGTCGCGCCTTCATGCTCGAGACCCGCCGCATGGTGGCCCGCTGGCTCGGCATGTTCTCCGTCCTGCGCAACACCGTCGATTGCCGGCATGAAGCCGCGCTCCGCTGGCTGCGCTGGCTGGGGTTCAGTCTCAGCGAGCCATTTTCCCTTGCCAATGGGTTGTTTCGCGCCGCCCAAAAGGAGGCCACATGATCCGGGCCAGCACCGTTGCCGAGTTGGAGGCCGCGCCGACGTTCCCGGCCCTGCTCGCGGAATACGCCGCCGAGTCGGCCATCGAGGGCATGCCGCCGCCGTCGGCCAGGATGGAGACCTATCGAGCTCTCCACGCCATGGGCACGCTGCATGTCCTGGCGGCATGGGCGGGCGACACCCTGGCGGGCTTCATCACCGTGCTGGCGGCGCCGCTGCCGCACTACGGGTGCACCGTGGCCGTGAGCGAGAGCTTCTTCGTCGCGAGGGCGTACCGTTCGACGGGCGCCGGCCTGAAGCTGCTGCACGCCGCCGAGAACAAGGCCCGCGAACTGGGATCGCCCGGCCTGCTGGTCAGTGCCCCCTACGAGGGCGACCTGTTCAGGGTCCTGCCGCGTGTCGGCTACACCGAGACCAACCGCGTCTTTTTCAAGAAGGTGAGCCATGAATGAACTGGCCGCGCCGCGCCTGCACATCGCACCGATGAGCGCGACGACGATCGAGAGGGTGCGCGAACTGGAATTGCTCGTGGCGACGCTCGCGCAGCTGTCGATCCCGACGGACCATGCCTTTCATGCCGGCGTCTATGCGCGCACCGTCATGGTGCCGGCAGGAGTGGTGATCACCGGCGTCCTGATCAAGATTCCGACGCTGCTGATCATGAATGGCGACGCCGTCCTGCACACCGAGCGCGGCCCGGTCGAGGTCCACGGCTACAACGTCATCCCCGCCGCCGCCGGTCGCAAGCAGGCTCTCGTCGCGATCACGGATACCCATCTCACGATGATCTTCGCGACCGCCGCCAGGGACATAGACGTCGCGGAGCGCGAGTTCACCGACGAAGCCGACATGCTCATGTCGCGCAAGGAGGCTTAACCCATGTCTGGTCTCAGCACGGCCGCCATCCTCTCGCTTGGCGCCACGGCGCTCAGCACCGGCATGGGCGTCATGGGCCAAATCAGCCAGCAGAATGCCCAGGCGCAGGCCGCCAGTGCCGCACAGGCCCAGGCCGTCTACCAATCGCAGGTCGCCCGCCAGAACCAGGGGCTGATGGAGCAACGAGCGGCCGACGCGAAGTGGCACGGGCAGGTGGCCGAGGAGAATCGGCGGCGATTGATGCAGCAGCAGCTTGGTCAGCAGACGGCAAGGCTCGCCGCGCAAGGCACCGACTTGGAAGGCAGCCCGCTCGACATCCTTGGCGACACCAGAGCGGCTGGTGAACTCGAAGGTCTGACGATCCGCGCCAACGCTGCTCGCGAATCTTACGGCTATCAGACCCAAGCTTTGGGCTACAGCAACCAGTCGATCCTGGAGAGCACGCGCGCCGCAAACTCGGTCTACACACCGAATTATCTGGGAGCGGGGAGCTCGCTATTGGCGGGGGTCAGCACGCTCGCGGAACGCTGGAAGCCTTTCCAGAACAACAATCTTGCGTCGACCGCTGACCGCAATAGAGGCACTGGCAGCGGATGGACCTATTGATACGAAAGCTACGGGAACATGCTGGAGCAGGCGCCATGAGAGACGAGGCCACGAAGCGCGCGTCCGAGAAAAAGAAATCATGTCCATGACGGTTGCCGAGAACAAAAGCCTCGCCCGCGATGATGCCTTCCATTCGGGCGTGCCCGGGCGACTGATCGCGTCGACCGACGGCAGGAACACCCTTCAGGCCCCGATGGGTCGCTGAACGGAGACGAACATGGCAAGCATCGAGACAGAAGGGCTGCCCCTGGCAGCGCCGGCCGCAGAGCCATGGCCGCGCAAAGAGCTCTGGGACGATCATCCGCTCGGCCTGCAGGCCGACGAGATGTTCGCGCGCCGGCTCGACACCGGGTTCGCAGGCGCGGTCCGCGGCCTGGTGACCGACCCGGCGACGGGTCTCGCGGGGAAGGACCCCGAGGCGGCGCTGGCGGGGATCGCCGAGACCATCCCGCGGCTGGAGGAACTGAAGGACCGCTATCTCGCGCAGGCGATCGGCCCGCGCCAGAAGGCGCTGCTCGAGCCGCTGATCGACCGCCGTCTCGACCGCGCCAGCGGCGACCTCGGCCGGATCGTGGCGCAGGCGACGTCGGTGCTGGACGACCGCATCGTGGCCGAGCGTATCGCCGACCTGCAGCGGGACGCTTCGCTGTCCTGGCAGGACCGGGCCCATCTGCGCACGCTGGGCGCCACCGCGGTGGGCGAGCTACGCTACCAGGGCGAACGAAAGGGCTGGGACGCGGGCCGGACCGACACGGCGGTGCGCACCGGGCTCAGCGATCTCTACGCCGGCGCGGTCGAGGCCGCCCTCGGCCAAGATCTTGAGCGCGCGGCGAAGCTCTACCAGCATGCGCGAGGCGTGATCCAGCCGGAGCGGCAGGCGGCGGCA
>JAKFVZ010000333.1 GCA_021732965.1 Reyranella sp. | reverse complement strand
GCTCGTGATCGGAGACCGTCTCGTGGGCTTGCGGAAGCTCGCCGACTTCTAGGAACGGCCAAATGAAGATTCTCGTCGCCAATCCCAACACGTCCACCGGCGTGACCGACCGGCTCGTGACCGCGGGCAGGCTCGTCGCCAGCGCCGGCACCGAACTGCTGCCCATGACCGCGCCGCGCGGCGTGCCCTACATCGCCACCCGCGCCGAAGCCGCGATCGGCAGCGCCATGATGCTGGAGATGCTGGCCGAGCGGCGCGGCACCTTCGATGCGGCCATCGTCGCCGCCTTCGGCGATCCCGGTCTCGGCGGGGCGCGCGAACTGTTCGACTTTCCCGTCGTCGGCATGGCTGAGGCCGCGATGCTGGTCGCCTGCACGCTCGGCCGCAAGTTCGCGATCGTGAGCTTCGCCAAGGCACTCGAACCCTGGTTCGCCGAGATCGTCGACTGGCACGGCCTGTCCGGCCGCTGCGCCGCCATCCGGACACCCGACGAAGGTTTCCGCTCGATCGACGACGTGCAGCACGAGAAGGAACAGGTGCTGATCGACCTGGCGCTCAGCACGGTGAAGAACGACGGCGCCGATGTCGTGATCCTGGCCGGCGCGCCGCTGGCCGGCCTCGCCAACACCATCCGCGACCGCGTGCCGGTGCCGCTGGTCGACGGTATCCAGGCCGCCGTGACGATGGCCGAGGGACTCGTGCGCCTGAACCCGCGCAAGGCAACGCAAGGCACCTATCGCCGTCCCGCCGCCAAGTACTCCAAGGGTCTCGCCGGTCCTTTGGCCGACGTGATCGGCCACAAGGACTCGTGACGGCGATGCGCGACCTGAAGGGCTACGGCCGCACGCCACCCGATCCGCAATGGCCAAACGGCGCGCGGGTCGCCGTCTCCTTCGTCATCAACTTCGAAGAAGGCGCGGAGATGTCGTTGTCGGCGGGCGACGCCCACAACGAGAAGGTCTACGAGGTCACCGACGAGGTCGTGGGCGTACCCGACCGGTGCATGGAATCGCACTTCGAGTACGGCACCAAGGCCGCGTGGTGGCGCATCGCCGATTCGCTGGAGCGGCTGGGCGTGCCGGCAACGGTGAGCACCTGCGGTCTGGCCGCCGAACTGTCGCCCTGGCTGATCCAGGATGCCGTGGCGCGCGGGCATGAAATCTCCTGCCACGGCTGGCGCTGGGAGAAGCACGCCCACATGGAGGAGGCGAAGGAGCGCGAGATCATCGCCCGCACCGTCAAGGCGCTGACCGAGATCGCGGGCACGCGGCCCGTCGGCTGGCACACCCGCTCGACGCCCTCGCCCAACACGCGCCGGCTCCTCGTCGAGGAAGGCGGTTTCCTCTACGACAGCGACGACTATTCCGACGACCTGCCCTTTACCGTCGAGGTCGCCGGCAAACGGCACCTGGTGCTGCCCTACAGCTTCGACACCAACGACATGCACTATCACCAGGGCTTCCATCGCTTCGTGTCCGCGCGCGACTTCGCCGACTACACGAGCGATGCCTTCGACACGCTGTGGGCCGAGGGCGAGACGTCACCGAAGATGATGTCGATCGGCCTGCACCTGCGCATGATCGGCCGCCCCGGCCGCATCGCCGCCCTCGACCGCATCGTGTCGCACATGAAGCAGAAAGGCGGAGCCTGGTTCGCCACCCGCCGCCAAATCGCCGAACACTGGAACGCGCGGTTCGGGCGGTAGGTCCTAGGAGCTTTCCGAGCAAACCAGAATCACACCGCCAACCTCATGCTGAGGAGGCTGCGGAGCAGCCGTCTCGAAGCATGGGCACGAGCACCGCGTTTGTTGCCCATCCTTGGAGACGGTCGCTGCGCGACCTCCTCAGGATGAGGTGGGTGCTTAATCTATCTGCATCGGAAAGACTCTAAGCCTTCACCTTCGGCCGCACGATCTTGATCGTGGAGGTCGAGTGGACGATCAGGCGGCCCTTCTCGTCCTTGAGGTCGCCGTCGAGGAAGCCGACCGATCCGCCCCAGCGCATGACGCGGCCCTCGGCATAGACGATCCCCGGTCCCATCGCCTCGAAGAAGCTGATCTTGAGCTCCAGCGTCGGCACGGCGACGCCGAGCTTGCCCTTGACGATGGCGGCGTTCGCCATGGCCGTGTCGACCATGCCGGTCAGGAAGCCGCCCTGGCAGATGCGTCCCTGCGAATGGCAGAAGGCCGGCACGACCTCGAAGCGGAAGCGCGCGTAGCCGCGCGTCGAATCGATATCGAGCAACTCGCCGTTCAGCGTCTTCAACGCCTCGGGCGGGTTTGCGCGCAGTATCTCCAGGATTTCCGAATCGTGGACGAAATCCTTGGGGACGTGATGGAAGTCGGGATGGGCTGAGCTCATGGCCGGCGGACTATAGCGAACGCGACGGCGCCCGCATCTTCCGGACGAGGTCGATCGGGCTCACGTTTCGGCCGTCGAAAGACGGGCGACGACCTTGGCTCGCATGAGGTACAACGCCTGGAAAATGAGCTTCAAAGTCCACATCGCCTCTGCCGGCCGCACGATCGACGTGCCGCCTGGCACCACCATCCTCGATGCCGCGCTCGATGCCGGCATCTCCTATCCGTTCGGCTGCCAGTCCGGCAACTGCGGTGCCTGCAAATCGCATCTCGTGAAGGGAGAGGTGACGATGGGCGGCTATTCCGAGTTCGCGCTCTCCGACGAGGAAAAGGCGCGTGGCCTGATCCTCGCCTGTCGCGCCGTGCCGGGCGCCGAAAGCGAGGTTGCCTGGTTGGACGAGGACGACATGATCGTCCATCCGCGCCGTGTCCTCGCCTGCAAGGTCGTGTCGCTCGACGATGCCACGCACGACATCAAGCGCATCCGGCTCGAGATCGTCTCGGGCGGTCCCTTCGATTTCTCCGCCGGTCAGTTCGCGTCGGTCACCTTCGAGGGCTGCCCGCCGCGCGACTATTCGATGGCGAACGTGCCGGGCGATCCCGTGCTCGAATTCCATGTCCGTCGCACCGCGGGCGGCGCCACCAGCGCGCACGTCTCGGAAAAGCTGAAGCCCGGCGACAGCGTGCGTGTCGAGGGACCGTTCGGCCCCTCCTATCTGCGCGAATCCCATCGCGGCCCGATCATCGCCGTCGCCGGCGGCTCGGGCATGGCGCCGATCAAGTCGGTGATTGAGCGCGCCCTGCAGAAGGAACTACCGCAGCACATCTATTTCTATTTCGGCGTCCGCAGCGAACGCGATCTCTACCTGCACGATCACTTCGCGGCGCTCGCGGCGAAGCACAAGACGCTTCACTTCGTGCCGGTCCTGAGCGAAGGCGGCGATTCGACCCTGCGGCAGGGTCTGGTCCACGAGGCCGTCGCTCAGGATTTCGACGAGGTCGATGGCTGCAAGGCCTATCTCGCCGGCCCTCCGGTCATGGTCGAGGCCGCGACGCTGATGCTGGAGCAGCGCGGGATGCGCCGCGCCGATATCCATGCCGACGCGTTCTACACGGCGGCGGAAATGGCGACGGCCGGCAAGAAGACTGGGGCGGACCAGTGAGCGATCTCCTGCGGGGAAAGGCCGCCATCGTCACCGGTGCCGGCCGCGGCATCGGCCGTGCCATCGCGGAGTCGCTGGTCGCCGAGGGGGCGCAGGTCATCGTGGCCGACAACGGCACCTCGATCTCGGGCGACGGCAGCGACCCGGAAGTGGCGCGCGCGGCCGCGCGTGAACTGAACGACAAGGCGGGCGGAAAGAACGCCCTGGCCTTCACCGAAAGCGTCGCCTCGCCCGGCGTGGCCCGGCAGCTCGTCGACCTCGCCGTGAGGACGTTCGGCGGCATCGACATCGTCGTGAACAACGCCGCCATCCTGCGCGACGCGCCTGTCTTCAGTGCCGATCCCGCCGATTGGGATGCGGTGATCCGCACCAATCTCTCCGCCGCCTTCTACCTCACCAGCGCTGCCTCGGGCGTCATGCGCAGCCGGGGCAAGGCAGGCCGCATCGTCAACATCGTCTCGTCGGCGGGCCTTTCCGGCGCTCTTGGCCAGGCGGCGTATGCCAGCGCCAAGGCTGGCCTGCTCGGCCTGACGCGCGTAGCGGCGATGGACCTCGCCGACGCGCAGATCACGGCCAACGCCGTGCTGCCGTTAGCAGGCATCCAGCCCGCCGACGTCGCGTGCCTGGTGACGGCGCTCTGCTCACCCGCAGGCGAACCCATCACCGGCCAGTTGCTGGGTGTACGCGATCAGGAGGTCTTCCTGTTCGGCCAGCCGCAACCGGTCGCACGCCTCGAAGCGGCCGCACCGGACGTGCTCGCGGGCGACATCGCCAGCAAGCTCGACCGCCAGCTCACCGACCCTTTCGTGTTGTGAAGGACAGCATCCAATGAGTTCCTACGCCGCGCCGCCCCGCACCGTCGGTCGGCTGAAGCGCCCGTTCGGCGATCTCTACTACGAGGTGTCGGGCAGCGGGCCTGCATTGCTCTTCGCCCATGGGCTCGGGGGCAATCACCTGAGCTGGTGGCAGCAGGTGGCGCACTTCGCACCCCATTACACCTGCGTCGCCTTCGCCCATCGCGGCTTCGCACCGTCCGGTCCGGTACCGTCGGGTGTCGATCCCGCGGACTATGCCGGCGACCTCGCCGCCCTGATCGATCACCTCGGCTTTTCCGACGTCCGTCTCGTCGCCCAGTCGATGGGCGGCTGGACGATGCTGGAATATGCGCTCGCGCATCAGGATCACGTGAAAGCGCTGGTGCTCAGCTCGACGTCGGGCACCATCGACCGGCGCGGTGCCGATCCGTCGGGCGGCGGCGCCTACGATGCCTGGCTCGCGAAGGCCGAGGCGACGATCTCCGACGACATGGCGCGCGGCATCCATCCGGCGATGGGCGAGCGCGCGGCCAGGCGCTTCCCCGACCTGCATCTCCTCTATCGCAGCATCGACGAGATGGCGGGCACGCTCGACAAGGAGAAGCTGCGTGCCGGCCTGCGCCGGACCGCGACGCGCACCCTGGGCGAGTTCAAGGCGTTTCGCGTGCCGACCCTGCTGATCGCAGGCGGCGAGGACGTCGTCTTTCCGCCCTTCCTGGCAAGCGCCATCGCGGCAAGCCTGCCCTGCGGCGAAGCCGAGACCCTTTCCGATGCCGGCCACTCGCCCTATTTCGAGCAGGCCGCTAGATTCAATGCGCTGGTCGACGCGTTCCTCGCGCGACAGCGCCAGGAGGTTTAGTTGTCCCAGGACAATCCGCGTATCGCCGTTCTCGGCTTCGCCATCGAGTGCAACCGGTTCGCGCCGGTGACGACGGCGGAAGATTTCGAACACGACGTCGACATCCGCGGCAATCGCATCGTGAGCGAGGCGCGCTCGGGCAAGTCGATCACCATGCCCGACCTGCCGGGCTTCTTTGACGAGATGGACCGCACCGGCACCTGGACGCCGGTGCCCTTGCGCGTGTCGCTGGCCCAGCCGGGTGGCCCGGTGGAGGAGCAGTTCTTCAAGGCCTATCTCGCCGAGATCGAGGCCGGCCTGAAGTCGGTCCTGCCGGTCGACGCGATCTTCGTCTCCTGCCATGGCGCCGCGCTGGCGCAGGGCACCGACGATCCCGACGGCGACCTGTTCGAGATCCTGCGCCGCGTCGCCGGCCCCGACGTGCCCATCGTGTCGGTGTTCGACCTGCACGCCAACGTCTCGCGCCGGATGATCGACAATCTCAGCGTCTTCGTCGGCTATCTCGAGAACCCGCATGTCGACATCTACGAGCGCGGCGTCGAGGCGGCCAAGCATATGCGCGAACTGCTGGCCGGCACGCGTACGGCGATCGAGATGGTGAAGCTGCCGCTGGTGCCGCCGCAGATCGCGCTGCTGACGGCCAAGGGCCCGTATGCCGACCTGATCAACTACGGCCAGACCAAGGTGGGCGGCGACATCCTGAACGTCTCGGTGATGGCGGGCTTCGCCTACAGCGACAGTCCCAAGAACGGTCTCACCGCCGTCGTCACCGCGCGCAACGGCAACCGCAAGGCCGCCGCCGATCTCGCCCTCGACATCGCCCAGCGCGCCTGGGGCATGAAGGAGCGTTTCAAGCGCGAGATGACGACCCTGGCCGACGCGGTGCAGCTCGCCGGCTCGGTGGGCCGGGACAAGCGGCGCAAGCCCATCGTACTGGCCGACGTGGCCGACAATCCCGGCGGCGGCGGTCGCGGCAACACGACCTACCTGCTGCGGGCGCTGAAGGGCGCCAAGGTTCAGGGCGTCATCTTCGGGGTCTTCAACGACGCGGCGCTGGCCGCCAAGGCGCACGAGCTGGGCGAAGGCGCGATCTTCAACGCGTCCTTCAATACGCAGGAGCACCAGGAATTCTCGCTGCCGTTCGACTGCGAGGCCAAGGTCGTCAAGCTGTCCGACGGGCAGTTCGTCGGCCGCCGCGGCGTGCTCCGCAACGTCTCCGCCGACATGGGGCCCTCGGCCCTGCTCGACCTCGGCGGCATCCAGATCGTGGTCATCAGCATCCGCTGCCAGTGCATGGATCCGCGCCAGTTCGAGATGTTCGGCCTCGACATCGCGCAGGCGCGAACGGTGGTCGTGAAGAGCCGCGGCCATTTCCGCGGCGGCTTCGACGAGTTCTTCAAGCCGGAGCAGATCTACGAAGTCGATTGCCCCGGGCTGACCTCGCCGGTGCTGGCGAACTTCACCTGGACCAAACTGCCGAGACCCGTCTACCCGCTCGACGAGGAAACGACCTGGAACACTCCCGCGGTGAGTTGAGGAAACCGCCACTCCGGTCGAGACGACGGGTTTCTTTTCTGCGGAGCCTTACCGGTCGGGCAGCGGGATGAACTCGGGATCCCCTGCCACCATGGCGAAGCGCTTCTCGCGCCAGTCTTCCTTGGCCTTCTCGATCCGCTCCTTGCTGGAGGAGACGAAGTTCCACCAGATGTGACGCGGACCGTCGATGGGGGCGCCGCCCAGCAGCATGGCCTTGGCGCCATCGGGCCCCGCCAGCGCCTCGACCGTCTGGCCGGGCGCCAGCACCGCGAGATCCCCGACGCCGAACTGGCTCTCGCCCACGACGATCATGCCCTCGGCGACGTAGATCGCCCGCTCCTCATGGTCGGGCGTCACGGCCAGGGCGGCACCGGCCGCCATCTCGACACCGACGTAGAAGATCGGCGAGAAGTGGCTGGTGGGCGCGGTACGGCCGGCATAGGTCCCAACGATCAGGCGCAGGTCGGCGCCGCCCTCGCTCCAGGCCGGCAGGCGCGCCTTTTCGACGTGCTCGAAGGCCGGGGCAGTTTCCTCATGGGTCTTCGGAAGCGCCACCCAGGTCTGGACGCCGTGCATCCGGAAGCCGGTGGCGCGCATCTCCGGTTCCGTCCGCTCGCTGTGCACGATACCGCTGCCGGCAGTCATCCAGTTGACGTCGCCCGGCCGGATCGCCTGCGAATAGCCGAGGCTGTCGCGATGGTAGATGCCGCCGTCGAAGAGATAAGTGACCGTCGCCAGACCGATATGCGGATGTGGCCGGACCTCCATGCCGCCGCCCGGCGGCACGTCCATCGGCCCGAAATGGTCGAGGAAGATGAAGGGACCGACAGTGCGGCGCTTGACGCTGGGCAACACGCGGCGAACCGCGAAGCCGCCTCCCAGATCGTGAGCCCGTCCCTGCACCAGAAGCTCGATCGGATCGGCCATGCGGTTCTCCCTCTACGCTTGCACAGACGGCGAGTATCGCACCGGTGCTCTCTTCGCAAATGCAGCAAAACCAGAAAGTTGCCCCCTGTGACCATTGAAGTCTTGAGGGGCCCTTCCCGACGAAAGTCTAGTCCTTACAACATCTTAGGAGGTTTTCACGGGTGTTGCATTTTTGCAACTTTTTGTTGGACTTGTGGGTACTCCGTGGCCAGTATCCGGCCATGCGGGGCACGCGGGGGGCATCGACCGGGGGAGGTCGTTGGATCGCTAGTCGCCTC
>JAKFVZ010000052.1 GCA_021732965.1 Reyranella sp. | reverse complement strand
GTGCCTGGTCGATACGGCGCACCGGATGGTCGCCGAAGCGGCGGACGAGCTGCCCGCGCGGCATGGGGTAGAGATCGCCGATGCGGCGCAAGCCGAGCTTCAGCAGGGTTTCCAGGATCGGCGGATCGAGGCGCAATCCCTCGACCGGCAAGATGGCGAGTGCATCGCGCTGGCCGCGCGAGGGGCAGAAGAGATCGGCCTGGCGTTCTGCAAAGCGCGCCAGTGCCCAGGCGGCGCCGGCCGTGTCGGCCATCGCGGCCCGGCAGGAAAGATCGCGGCGGGCCAGGCGCGTGACCAGGTCGGCCAGCAACGCCCGTTCGCCGGCATCGCCTTCACCGAAGAGGTGCGTGCAGCCGGTCACGTCGAGCAGCAGGCCGGCATCGCCGCCGAACCCGCCGGCGCTGCAGGCCGTCTCGATTTCCGGGGCGAGAGCACCGCCCGTCGGATCGATCGCCACCCAGGGCGTGTAGCGATCGCACCAGCCCGCGATCGCCTCGACCAGGCGAAGGTCGGCCTGCGGCTCGCCTGCTTCCGTGACGAGGTCGGGCAGGAGCGCGCGCGCATCGGCCAGCCGCATGCGCGGCCGGAGGCCGGCGGCCCGGGCATGAGGGTTGAGGGCGACGAGACGCGGGCAGCCGTCGTGCCACGCGACGGTGGCGGCGGCCCTATCCGACCAGTCTTTCCTCGAAGCGCGCGCCAGCCGGTCCGTGGAGAGCTTGGGGAACCACAGCGAGACAATGCGTTTCATCGTTCCACTCCAGGAGCCAGGACGGGATTTCGTCGGCGGACGGCGTGCCGAAACGGTTGCGCCGCAACTCCACGCGCCAGCGGGCGGCGCCGACGTCGGTGAGGCCCGGCGTCGAGGCCGAGGGAGCGGAGGCGATCCGCCAGCGCGTCGCGCACACGCTTTGCGGCGGTCCGGGCTGAGCGCGGAGCAGCAGGGCGGGGACGCCGTTCTTTTCGGCGGCGAGAGACAGGCGGCGGCCAGCCGTGGGATCGGCCGCGCGTGTCTCGCCCAGCACGGCGGCGATGCCGGGGCAGCGCAGCCCTTCTTCCATCGCCCAGAAGAGATCCTCGTCGCGTCGCGCCGTGACCATCAGCAGGCGCGCCGGATCGAACCAGGACGACAAGGCCGGCGCGTAGGGCGTGGCATCGGAGGGCCCCGAGGCATGGCGACACCACAGGATCGTGCCCGGTCCGAAGCGGCCGAGAAGATGGGCGGCGAAACCCATGGCAGCACCGTCGTGCGGCGCCACGCGACCGGAAGGGCCGGGGCCGGCCTCGATCTCGTGCAGGGCGCCGGTCAGCAGCCCGCCTTCGGGCAACAGGGCGTCGATGGCGGGAATTCCCAGCTTCACCGAGGCGGCCCGGCCTCTTCTCTGGGCACTGTTGGCCCTCTCGAGCCGGCGCACTTTTTCGCGCAAGGCCGCCGGCACCGACGCGGCCGCATCGTTGGCCGCAACGGCCCGGGAAACGGGGGAAGCAAAGGCACTCGGGGAAATGACCGGCATCGCCCCCTCGTCAAATTGGGTGGAATGGGCTGAAGGTTAATGTTCTTGTTTTGTTCTAGTTGCTTCACAATCGCGAGTCAACGGGACTAAGGGCTGGCATATCGAGTGCATCCGGGGAGAAGCTGCCATCCTGTTCCGGAGGCTCCATGACTCTTCGTCTGTCCCTCGTCGCTCTCTGCGCCACCGCCTTCACCCTGCTGACGGGACCCGCGCTGGCGCGCTGTTCGAAGAACCTGGTCGAACTCGGTCCCACCCTGCAGGGACGCGGCGTGCAGATGGCCTCGCTCGACGGCACGCGGATGGCGGCGGACACGGCGAGCCGCGCGATCGTCACGTTCCTCGGCCATGCCAGCTTCGAGATCGACACGCCGCAGGGCGTGCGCGCCATCACCGACTACAACGGGCTGAACGGCTTCGGCCGCAAGCCCGACATCGTGACGATGAACAATGCGCATTCGACGCACTACACCGACACGCCCGAGGACGGGATCACCTACGTGCTGCGCGGCTGGCCCACCGAGAACGGCGAGACCGAGGCGCGCCACGACGTGTCGCTCAAGGACCTCAAGGTGACCAACCTGCCAACCAACGCGCGCGACTGGGGCGGCGGCTCGGCGCGCATCAACGGCAACTCGATCTTCACCTTCACCATCGGCGATCTCTGCATCGCCCATCTCGGCCATCTGCATCACCGGCTGACCAAGGATCATCTCGACGAGCTCGGTCGCATCGACGTGCTGATGGTACCGATCGACGGTGCCTACACGGTCGGCCTGCCGGTGATGGTCGAGGTCGTCCGCCAGATCCAGCCGCGGATCGTGCTGCCGATGCACTATTGGGGCCGCGGCCAGGTCGCGCGCTTCGAGGAGCTGATGCAGGACCAGGACGCCGTCTTCATCTGGCCCGACCGCCGCACCATCGAAGTGGCGCACGACACGCTGCCAGAGAAGCTCACCGTCTACGTCGTCGGCGGAAATGGCGGGGATTGATCCGGCCGATCCCGCCCTCTGGCTCGCGCGTTGGAATCTCGAGGCCGACGGCGCGCCGCTGAAGACCCGCAGCAGCCTTCTGTTGCCCGTACGCCGCTTCGGCATGCCGGCGATGCTGAAGATCGCGCATGAGCAGGAAGAGCGCCGCGGCAGCAGGCTGATGGCCTGGTGGAACGGCGACGGCGCGGCCCGCGTGCTGGCCGAGGAGGAGGGCGTCCTGCTGCTTGAACGCGCGGGCGGTTCGCGCTCGCTGGCGGCGATGGCGCGAGCGGGCGACGATAGTGACGAAGAGGCGACACGCATCCTCTGCGTCGCCACGAGACGCCTGCACGATCATCGAGCACCACCGCCCTCCGGGCTCGTACCGCTCGGCACATGGTTCGAGCCGTTGCTGAGGGTTTCGGATCGGGGAGACCTCATCGCCGAAGCTCGCACCGTCGCCTGCGATCTCCTGGCTGGCCAGCGCGACCCCGCGGTACTCCATGGCGACATCCATCATGAGAACGTGCTGGATGCCGGCCCACGCGGCTGGATCGTCATCGATCCCAAAGGGCTTCTCGGCGAGCGCACCTTCGACTACGTCAATCTCCTGCGAAATCCCGACGATGAGATCGCAATGAGACCCGACCGCTTCACCCGTCAGATCGATGTGATCGTCGAGATGGCGTCACTCGATCGCACCCGCTTGCTTCAATGGACGCTCGCCTTCGCCGGCCTGTCCGCCATCTGGATGCTGAACGATGGCGCCACGCCCAAGCTCGATCTTGCGATCGCGGAACTTACCAATGCCGCGTTGAGCGCGAGCCGCTAGCCGCGGCCCGTCTCGAAGCCTGCCAGGAATTGCACGAGGTTGCGGCCGAGATCGTCGCCGAGATAGCCGCCTTCCTGGACCAGCACCGTCGGCAGGCCCAAGCGCGCGATCTTCCCGGCCATGGCGTGGAAGCCGGCGCCCGTGACCTTCAGACCCTGCAGCGGGTCGCTCTCGCTGGCGTCGAGGCCGAGCGCCACCACGAGCGCTGTCGGCTGGAACTCCTTGATGCGCGCCAGCGCCGCGTCGCCGGCTTCGAGCCACGGCGCGTCCGGTGAACCGAGCGGCAGCGGCAGGTTGACGTTGTAGCCCTGTCCCTTGCCCGCGCCGTGCTCGCGCGCGTGACCCCAGAAGAAGGGATAGTAATTGTCGGGATCGGCGTGGATCGAGACGGTGAGCACGTCGTCGCGCTCGTAGAAGATGCCCTGCGTGCCGTTGCCGTGATGCACGTCGACGTCGAGGATCGCCACGCGCTCGTGCCGGCTGCGCAGGCGTTGCGCCGCGACCGCCGTGTTGTTCAGGAAACAGAAGCCGCCCGCCATGTCGGCATAGGCATGGTGTCCCGGCGGCCGGCAAAGCGCATAGGCGTGGCTCTCGCCCGCAAGCACCAAGTCGGCCACGGTCGCGGCGACCTCGGTGGCGGCGAGGGCGGCCTCCCAGGTGTGCGGTCCGATCGGGCAGGCCAGGTCGACCTGGTGCCAGCCGGCCCGGCCGGCGAGCGCCTTCGGATACGACGCATGAGCGCGCGCCGGGTGGACGTTGGGGACCACCTCGGGGCTGGCGCCCGGCAGCTTCGCCCATTCGCGCGCGGCGATCTGCAGGAAGTCGATGTACTCCGGCGCATGCACCGTGGCGGCCGGCCCGGCGCCGTATGATTGCGGCGGCAGGATCGTGTGGCCGGCGGCCTCGGCGGCGGCCAGCAGGCGCGTCGCGCGCTCGGGCTGCTCGGCGCTGCGCTGCCGGGTGCCGCGCACGACGAAGTTCTGCGGGTCGTGCTGGGCGTGCTTCTCGGAATAGACGATCTTCACGGGAGGACCTCAGGTCGTGGCGATGGCCTTCGCCGTCTTCAGGGCGGCGATCTCGTCATCGCTATAGCCCACCTCGCGCATGATCTCGACCGTGTGCTCGCCGATTCCGGGCGACTTCTGCCGCGTCTCCACTGGCGCGGCGGAGAGCTTGATCGGGTTGGCGGCCGACTTCACCGGCCCGATCCCCGGATAGTCGATCTCCAACACCGAGCCGCGCGCCTTGGCGTGATCGCTCGCCATCACGTCGCTCACCTTGTAGGCGGCGGAGCAGGGCATGCCGGCCGGGATGAGTTTGTCCAGAAGCTCGTCGGCCGTGTGCTCCAGGAAATAGGCCTCGATCATCCCCTCGAGGAGGGCGCGATGGGCGACGCGACCGGCGTTGGTCGCGAAGCGTTCGTCGGCCAGCCAGTCCTGCTTGCCCAGCCCCGTGCAGAGCAGGCGCCAGAAGGCGTCGTTCGTGCCGGCCACGAACACCGGCTGCGTCTTCGTCGGGAAAACGCGCAGCGGGCAGAGGATCGTGTTCGACGTTCCCATGCGCTCCGGGTTCTCGCCGGTCAGCCCGTGGTTGGTGATCCAGTGGCTCATCATGTGCATGCCGACGTCGAACAGCGAGAGGTCGAGCCGCTGGCCCTTGCCGGTCTTGATCCGGTGCAGCAGCGCGAAGGCGATGCCACCGGCGCAGGCGAGGCCGGTCGAATAGTCGATCGGCGCCGTGCCGACGCGGCACATCTCGCCCTGATAGGGGCCGGTCGCATCCATCAGGCCGATCTCGGCCTGGATGCAGGGATCATAGCCGGCGCGCGGCGAGTAGGGGCCGGTCTGGCCGTAGCCGGAGATCGAGGCGTAGATGGCCTGCGGGTTGACCTTCGAGACGGTGTCCCAGCCGAAGCCCAGCTTGTCGATCACGCCCGGCGTGAAGGCTTCCATGAACACGTCGGCCTTCTTGACCAGGCGCATCAGCACGTCCTTGCCGCCCTCGCTGCGCAGGTCGATCGCCAGGCCGCGCTTGTTGCGGTTCATCGACGGCACCCAGGCGCCACCGAAATGCGGCCGGAAATGCTCGCCGTTCAGCGGCTCGACCTTGATCACGTCGGCGCCCATGTCGCCCAGGATCTGGCCGGCGGTCGGGCCGGCAATGACCTGCGTGAGGTCGAGAACGAGCGTATCGGAAAGCGGAAGCATGCGATGAATCTCCTCCTGGCCCCAACCCATGCAAGACGACGCAGGTGCGCTCAAGCGCTTCGTTTCGCTGGCTGGCATTTGCTATGGTCGCGGCTTGTCCCGATCCGGAGTCCTCGAGCCATGACCGTCAGCGACCGCCCCAATCTCCGCGTAGATCACGACCGCCTGTGGTCGAGCCTGATGGAGCTGGGGCAGATTGGCGGCACGGAGAAAGGTGGCGTCTGCCGCATTGCGCTGACCGATCTCGACCGGCAGGGGCGTGACCTGTTCGTGCGCTGGGCAAAAGAGGCGGGCTGCAGCATCAAGGTCGACCAGCTCGGCAACGTCTTCGCCCGCCGCGAGGGCCGTGATCCGTCCCGACCGCCGGTCATGACCGGCTCCCATCTCGACACCCAGCCGACCGGCGGCAAGTTCGACGGCGCCTATGGCGTGATGGCGGGACTGGAGGTGCTGCGCGTGCTGCACGATTCCAACTACGTGACTGAGGCGCCGATCGAGGTCGCGGTGTGGACGAACGAGGAAGGCTGCCGCTTCGCGCCGGCGATGGTGGCATCGGGTGTGTTCGGCGGCGCCTTTACCCTGGAGCATGCGCTGTCGATCAAGGATCGCGACGGCGTCACCTTCGGCGAGGCGCTGAAGCAGATCGGTTACGACGGCAAGGAGCCGGTGGGCGGCCGGCCGATCGGCGCCTTCTTCGAGGCGCATATCGAGCAGGGGCCGATCCTGGAACGTGAGAAGAAGACGATCGGCGTGGTCACGGGCGCGCAGGGCCAGCGCTGGTACGAGATCAACTGGACGGGCATGGAGAGCCATGCCGGCACGACGCCGATGGAAGGCCGTCGCGATGCGCTGGTTGGCGCCGCGGAGCTGATCGTCGCCGCGCGCGCGATCGGCAATCGCCCCAACGGCCGCTCGACCATCGGCGTGATAGAGAGCCAGCCGCAGGCACGCAACACCATCCCGGGCCGGGTCTTCATGACGGTCGACTTCCGTCATCCCGACGATGCCGAGTTGACGAAGATGGACGCCGAGATGCGCGCCGCCGCGGCCGACATCGCCAGGCGCCATGGGCTCGAGGTGAAGATCGAGCAGATCTGGTATTTCCCGCCGTCGCCCTTCGCGAAGGAGCTGGTCGACGCGGTGCGCCGCGGCGCCGAGCAGGCGGGCTATCCGCACATGGACATCGTGAGCGGCGCCGGCCACGACGCCTGCTACGTCAACCGCGTCGCGCCGACGGCCATGGTCTTCGTGCCCTGCAAGGACGGCGTCAGCCACAACGAGATCGAGGACGCCAGCAAGAGCGACGTCGGCGCCGGCGCGCAGATCCTGCTGCAGGCGATGGTCGAACGGGCGAATGCGTAAGTGAAATCCGGCGGGCTCGTTTCGGTAGCGACCGCGGCTTTGGTCGCGACCATCGCCGGCGCAGGTGGAGCGCTGCCGGTGGTGCTGGCGGCGACTCAGGGTGTCGGCGCCACGCCCGAGCAGGCGAGTTCGTGGGTCTCGGCCCTCGGCATTGCGACGGCGATCAGCGCGCTGATCCTCAGTGTCCGCTATCGCATGCCGATCATCGCCGCCTGGTCGACGCCTGGAGCCGCCCTGATCGCATCGTCCTCCGGTGTGCCGAGTTTTGCCGCCGCGGTCGGCGCCTTCGTGCTGGCGGCCCTCCTGATCCTGCTTACGGCGGCGGTGCGGCCGCTCGCGCGGTTGATCGAGAGAATCCCCGCCAGCATTGCGGCCGCCATGCTGGCAGGCGTCCTGCTGCGCCTGGTCATGGTCATGTTCGAGCATGTGCCGACCTCGCCCGTACTGGTCCTGCCGCTGCTCCTGCTGTTCCTGGTGGCGCGCGCCTTCCTACCGACGCTCGCGTCGTTGGTCGTGCTGGTCGCGGGTGCGCTGCTCGCCTGGTCGCTGGGGATGGTGAAGCCATTGCCGCCGCTGGGTATCTCGACCGTGGTATTGACGATGCCGGCATGGGATCTCGCCACGGTCGTGGGGCTCGGCGTCCCGCTCTATCTCGTGACGATGGCATCGCAGAACCTGCCGGGCTTTGCCGTATTGCGCGCCTCGGGCTACCAGCCGCCGGTCCAACCCATTCTTGCGGTGACGGGCGCCGCATCGCTCGGCACTGCGTTCCTGGGCGCCCACACTTCGAACCTCGCGGCGATCTCGGCCGCGATCTGCACCGGTCCGGACGCCCATCCGGATCCGACGAAGCGCTGGATGGCGGGCCCGTTTTACGCGCTCTATTGGGGCCTGATCGCGCTGTTCGGCGCCTCGGTGGTCGGCCTGTTCATGGCGTTGCCGCCGGCGTTGCTTGCGACCGTCGCCGGCACGGCCTTGCTGGGATCGACGGCGGGCGCGCTGGGAGCGGCCCTTTCGAGCGATCAGGACCGGCTCGCCGCGGCGGGCACGCTCGCCGTAACCG